>JADGOE010000038.1 GCA_017883135.1 Acidimicrobiales bacterium | reverse complement strand
CCACCTCGGTTCGCCGAGGCGAGGTCGGGTAGCTCAGTTGGTAGAGCGCGCGCCTGAAAAGCGTGAGGTCACCGGATCGACGCCGGTCCCGACCACCGAAGAGGTCCTTTCCAGGGCGTTGATCGTCCGCCCATGGCAGGCCGGCCGCCGGGTCGCGAGCACACTGGTACCGTGCGCCTCTTCATCGCAGTGGAGCCGCCGGAAACCGTTCTCCGACTCCTCGGGTCGTTGCCCCGGCCGGACCGGCCGGACCTGCGGTGGACCACCCCGGCCCAGTGGCACGTCACCCTGCGCTTCCTCGGCGAGCTCGACGACCCTGCAGCGGTGACCGACGCCCTCCGGGCCGCAGGCACCTTCCCGGGCACCTGGCCGGTGGAAGCCCGGGTGGGCCCGGCGACGTCCTGGTTCCCCGGTGGCCGCGTTCTGCAGGTGCCGGTGGCCGGGCTCGACACACTGAGCCACTGGGTGACTGATGCCACCGGGCGGTGGGGGACCGACGAGCTCCCGTTCCACGGTCATCTCACGCTGGCCCGGGCACGGGGGCGCGGCCCTGGGCCGGCCGAACTGGCCGGGGTCCCCATCAGTGCCAGGTTCGACGTGATCCGGGTGGTCCTCTTCGCCTCCTGCCCCGGGCCAGGCGGGTCCGCCTACGACCCGGTGGCGTGTGTGGGACTTGTCGGGCCGCCGGTGGGTTGACCAGGCGGATCGGCGGCGCGGGTGGCTCCTCACACCCATCCGCACTGCGCTGACCGGGCCCCCCGACGCCTGCGCCATCGGGGCCGGGTTGCTACCGTTCCGGGCAATGCCCGACACCGAGGAGGCCCTGTGACCAGAAGCCCCGCTGGCCCAGCACGCTCCGCAACGGACCGCCTTCCCGAGCTCGGCTTCTATGGGCTGGCAGGCCATGCCTCGTCGTCGCGGGACCTGCTCGACGAGGTGCGCCACGCCGAGGGTCTCGGCCTGGGATCGGTCTTCATCTCCGAGCGCTTCGACAAAAAGGAGGCAGCTGTGCTCTCCGGCGCGGCCGGCGCGGTGAGCGACACGATCACCATCGTCACCGCGGCCACCAACCACAACACCCGCCACCCGATGATCACCGCCGCGATCGCCCGCACCATGCAGAGCCTCACCGGCGGTCGCTTCGTGCTCGGGCTGGGACGGGGCATCCCAATCATTCAGGACACCTACGGGATCGACCGGATCACCACTGCTCAGCTCGAGGACTTCGCCGGATTGATGCGCCGCCTGTTCCGGGGCGAGGCCATCATCGGTCACGACGGACCGGCCGGGTCGTGGCCGGTCCTCTACCTGGGTCCCCTCGACGAGGAGCTGCCCCTCGGCCTGGTGGCCTTCGGGCCCCACTCGCTGGCCCTGGGCGGCCGGTGCTTCGACCAGGTGATCCTCCACACCTTCTTCACCGAGGAGACCACCGCCCGCTGCGTCACCACGGTGAAGGACGCTGCCGAGCGGGCCGGCAGGGACCCCGCCGCGGTGCGGGTGTGGTCGTGCTTCGCCACCATCGGCGACCACCTCCCCGAGGAGGCCAGGCTGATGAAGTCGGTGGGCCGACTGGCCACCTACCTCCAGGGCTACGGCGACCTGCTGGTGCGGACCAACGGCTGGGATCCGTCGGTGCTCGAGCGCTTTCGGGCCGACGCGGTGGTGTCCGGCTTCCTCGGCGGCATCGACTCCTCGGCCACCACCGCCCAGCTCGAGCACATCGCCACCCTCCTGCCCGAGGAGTGGCTGGCGGCCAGTGCGACCGGCACCGCCGAACAGTGCGCCTCCGCGGTTCGGGGTCAGCTCGCCCTCGGGTGCGACGGGGTGATCCTCCACGGGGCAACACCACGCGAGCTGGAGCCTGTCGTCGTCGCCTACCGGGCCCGCTGAACCAGGCCTCGTTCGCCCAGGCCTCGTTCGCCGGTCAGGCGCCCTCATAGTCGAACCCGAGGTCCGGCGCCGTGATCAGGGCACGGAACGTCAGGCCCTCGGCGGCCGCCATGGCCCCGGCCGTTCCCCCCCGGTCGACCACGGCCACAAGCAGCACCGGCACCGCCCCGGCATCGATGACTGCACGGGCGGCCTCGAGGAGCGACGTTCCCCGGGTGACGGTGTCCTCGGTCACCACCACCCGGTCACCGGGATCGAGGGCACCGGCGATGCGGCCGCCTCCGCCGTGGTCCTTGACTTCCTTGCGGACACTGAACGCCTTGAGCGGCCGGCCCCGTGCGGCGGCCACACCGGCGGTGACGAAGGCCACCGGGTCGGCACCCATGGTCAGACCGCCGATGGCGGTGGCGTCGTCGGGAATCACCGAGAGCACGCCCTCTGCCACCAGGACCATCGCCTCGGGCCGGCACACCGTCTGCTTCGAGTCGATGAACCAGCTGCTGGTCCGCCCCGACTTGAGTACGAAGTCGCCGCGCTTGACCGAGTGCTCCAGTAGATGGCGGCGGAGAAGCTCGAACTCGGTGACGGGAAGCGGATCGCTCACCCCGATCGGACCGGATCGTCGTCATCGCCGGGCCAGAACCCGCGGCCCACCAACCCCACGCCGCGCTCGCCTTCCTCCACCCGGCCGACGATCGCCGGAACCAGGCCCGACGCACCCATGGCCTCGAGGGCGTCGTCGGCGCTGTCTGCGCCTACCAGCACGACCATGCCCAACCCCAGGTTGAACACCCGGGCCATCTCGCCGTCGGGCACGTGACCCAGGCGGCGGATCTCCCCGAAGATCGCAGGGACCTCCCACGATCCGCGATCGAGGACGGCGCGCGCGCCCTCGGGCAGTGCCCGGGGCACATTGCCTTCGAACCCGCCCCCGGTGATGTGGGCCACGGCGTGGACCTCTGCCGCGGCGATGGCGGCACGCACGGCCGGGGTGTAGATCACCGAAGGCCTGATCAGCTCATCGCCCAGCGTGGTCATTGCACCCGGCCACGCCGGCCCGTCAAAGGTGAGGCCGGACCGCTCGAGCAGCACATGGCGAGCGAGGGTGTAGCCGTTGGACCGCAATCCGGGCGAGGGCAGGCCGATCAGCACATCGCCCGGACGCACCCGCGAGGACCCGAGGATCGCGTCGCGCTCGACCACCCCGACGGCGAACCCCGCCAGGTCGAACTCGCCCGGCTTCATGACCCCCGCGTGCTCAGCCATCTCGCCGCCGAGCAGGGTGGCCCCCACCTGGCGGCAGCCTTCGGCGACGCCCGACACCAGCTCGGCCATCTGGGCCGGCTCCACGCTTCCGGTCGAGATGTAGTCGAGGAGGAAGAGCGGCTCGGCACCCTGGCAGACCAGGTCGTCCACGCACATGGCCACCAGGTCGATGCCGATGGTGTCGAACCGGCCGAGGGACTGGGCCACGGTTGCCTTGGTGCCCACCCCGTCGGTGGATGCCACCAGCACCGGCTGCCGGTAGCGGTCGGTGTCCACGGCGAACAGTCCACCGAAATCACCAAGTCCCCCGAGCACCTCGGGGCGCATCGTGGATGCCACCATCGGGCGGATCAGGTCGACTGCTCGCTCGCCGGCGTCGATATCGACGCCGGCTGACGCATAGGTGGCGGGGTCGCCTGGGGAGGTGGGATCGGTCGGGGTGGGAGAGGTGTCCGAACCCGGGTCGGTCACCCCTGGGCCCCGCTGGAGGCGCCACTCAGCGCGGCGCGGTCGGCGATCTCGACGGCCACCGGCACCGGCACCGGGTAGTCGCCGGTCAAGCACGCATCGCAGAACCCGGCTCCGGGGGCATCGATGGCCTGCACCAGGTGGTCAAGGGTCAGGTACTCCAACGAATCGACGTCGAGGAACTCGATGATCTCCTCGACGGACTTGATCGACGCCAGCAACTCGGTTCGGTCAGGGGTGTCGATGCCGTAGAAGCAGGGCCACTTGAAGGGCGGCGACGAGATGCGCAGATGCACCTCGGTGGCCCCGGCTTCCCGCATCATGACCACCATGGCCCGAGTGGTCGTGCCCCGGACGATCGAGTCGTCGACGACGATGACCCGCTTGCCGGCGATGTTCTCCCGCAGGGGGTTGAGCTTGCGCCGGACCCCGTTGGCCCGCTCGGCCTGGGTCGGCGCGATGAAGGTGCGCCCGATGTACCGGTTCTTCACCAGGCCCTGGCCGTAGGGGATGCCCGAAGCCACCGCATAACCCTCGGCAGCCGGCACACCCGAGTCGGGAACACCCATCACCAGATCGGCAGCCACCGGCGCCTGGGTGGCCAGCAGCTGGCCCATCCGGCGACGGGCCCCGTGCACCTCGTTCCCGTACAGGGTGGTGTCGGGTCGGGCGAAGTAGACGAACTCGAAGATGCAGAGCTTGGGGTCGAGGCGCTCGACGGGGAAGGGCAGCTCGGACCGCACCTCCTTGCCGTCGATGATCACCATCTCGCCGGGCTCGAGCTCACGGATGAACGTGGCCCCGATCACGTCGAGAGCCGGCGACTCGGAGGCCAGAACCCAGCCCATCTCGAACTCGTCGGTGGCCTCGAGCCGACCCAGGCAGAGTGGGCGGAAGCCGTTGGGATCGCGGACCCCGATCAGCCGGTCGGCATCGAGGAGGACGAAGGAGAACGCCCCTTCCACCGAGGGCAGCACCGAGAGCAACGCCTGCTCCAGGTCGTCGCTGTGCTCGGCACGGGTACGCTCGGCGAGGTGAGGGGGGAAGGCCTGGGCCAGCAGCTCCGCCACCAGGTCGCTGTCGGACGAGACCAACCCGGGCAGCATGCCGGCCGCCTCGGCCAGAGCAGCGGTGTTGGTCAGGTTCCCGTTGTGGGCGAGGCCGAAGCCGGCGCGCCCCACGGCGCGGAACACCGGCTGGGCGTGGATCCAGTCGCTCGACCCGGCTGTCGAATACCGAGTATGGCCGATGGCCAGATGGCCGGTGAGGCCCGAGAGCTTCCGCTCGTCGAACACCGTGGTGACCAGGCCCATGTCCTTCATCACCGTGATGGCATCGCCGTCGCTGACGGCCATGCCGGCCGACTCCTGTCCCCGGTGCTGCAGGGCGTAGAGGCCGTCGAACACCAGATGTGGAACTGATCGCCCCGGGGCGTAGACCCCGAAGACGCCGCAGGCTTCCTTGGCCTCCATCATCGGTTGGTCACCGCACACACCGGGGGTCGTAGGGCTCGTCGGCGCGGCCCGGCCACCAAGGACCCGAACCGCTCTCCACCATCTTAGCGCCGACCGCCGACCGCCGACCGCCGACCGCCGACCGCCGGGGAGACTCCGCCGCCCGATAGCGTCACCGGCGATGATCGACCTCCACACCCACTCCACCGTGTCCGACGGGAGCGATCCCCCGGAGCGGATCGTGGAGCTGGCTGTCGAGGCCGGCTGCAGCGCTGTGGCCCTGACCGACCACGACTCGCTGGCGGGCATCGGGCCCGCCCGGACCCGGGCAGAGGCGCTCGGGGTCACACTCGTCCCGGGATGCGAGATCTCGTGCCATCCGGTCGGCGTCGGCGGCCTGCACGTGCTGGTGTACTTCGTGGAAGACGGCGGGAGTCCCCTCGTCGGAGAGCTGGGGCGCCTGCGGGTGGATCGCCACGAGCGCAACGTCGCCCTGGTCGAGCGACTGGTCTCCCTCGGTGTGCCCATCACCTTCGACATGGTGGTAGCCCGGGCCGGCAGCGAGGAGGGCGTCGGCCGGCCGCACTTCGCCGCCGCGCTGGTGGCAGTCGGCGCCGCCGAATCGATCGAGGATGCATTCGACCGCTACCTGGCCAACGGCCGACCGGCCTACATACGCAAGTCGCGCCTGTCCGGACCGGACGTCGCCCGGCTGGTACGGGACTCGGGAGGAGTGGCCGTCCTCGCCCATCCCTACAGCACGGGACTCGAAGGGCCCGCGCTTGCCCAGGTGGTCGGCGAGCTCGCCGAGTCCGGGTTCGGCGGGATCGAGGCCATCTACGGCCGCTACTCCCCGCGGCAGCGACAGGAGTTGGGCAATCTGGCCCGGCGCTTCGACCTGGTTGCCACCGGCGGTTCCGACTACCACGGGGACAGCAAGCCCGACCTCGGGGTGGGAACCGGCCGGGGCGACCTCAAGGTGCCCGACCGGGTACTGGGCCAGCTCGAAGCCCGCCGTCCCGGCGCCTGAGCCGACAGACCGGTGCCCGCCGTCAGTCGGTCGATGCGGGAGCCAACTCGTCCAGAAGGGACGGCAGCCGGTTCCGCCACGCTGCGCCGGCCTCGGCCACGCTCAAGTCGACCAGGCCACCGACGACGATCCGGTCCCCTCCGGTAGTGCCCAACACCCGGAACCCGACACCGGCCTCCGCCGCCCGTGAGATCAGCTCGGTCCTTCGGGTGGTGCACACGACCACTCGGGACGGAGCCTCCGTGAACAGGTCGCGATGGTCACCGACGCCGCTGACCTGCAGGCCGATGCCCGAACGCACCGACAGTTCGGCCAACGCCACACCCAGCCCTCCACCCGACACGTCGTGGATGCCGTCCACCAGCCCGTCCCCGCCGGCCACGCCCTCGGTGACCACCGCCGAGACGAACTCGACCAGGCGCCTGTGGCCCATCAGGTCCAGTGGTGGCAGTGTTCCGCTGCGGTGGCCACGTCGTTCCACTGCCCAGCGGGAACCGGCCAGCGATGGCGGGCTCCGCCGGTCGCCCGACGCTCCGACGCTCGCATCCAGCAGTACCAGCGCCGCATCGGCGACCAGGGTGACTCCAGGGGGCCGGACCGACAGCACCTCGATCAGGCCGAGGGCGCCGATGACCGGTGTGGGATCGATGTCGACGCCGAAACTCTCGTTGTAGAGGCTCACGTTGCCGCCGATGACCGGCAGGCCGAGGGCCAGGCAGGCCTCGCTCATTCCATCGATGGCCTCGGACAGCTGCCACATGACCTCGGGGTGCTCGGGGTTGCCGAAGTTGAGGCAGTTGACGATGGCCTTGGTCGTTGCTCCGACGCAGGCAATGTTGAGTGCCGCTTCGGCCACCGTGGCGGCCGTTCCCGCGCGGGGATCGATCGCGCACCAGGTCGGGTTGGAGTCGGTGGTGAGCGCGAGCCCGCGCATTGAGGCCGGAAGCCCCGGGGCGGCCAGGCGGAGCACGGCGGCGTCGCCCCCGGGCCCCTCGGCGGTGTTGAGGAAGAGCTGATGGTCGTACTGCCGATAGACCCACGACGGATCCGACAGCAGGGACAGGACGTCGGGGCCGCAGTCGTCCGGCGCCGCAAGCGCCCCGGGGTCGTCGGCGGCACGGGCCTCGTAGTCGGTCGGTCGGGCCATCGGCCGGTGGTAGAGCGGCGCATCCTCGCTGAGAGCTGCGGCCGGCACGTCGCCGAGCACGTCGCCGCCGAATCCGTCGAGGATCCGGAGCCGCCCGGGTTCCCCATCCGGAGGCTCGGTCACCTTGCCCACCACAGCACAGCGCACCTCCCATCGGCGGCACACCTCCTCGACCCGGCCCAGGTCCTCGGGGGTCACGATGGCCAGCATGCGCTCTTGACTCTCGGAGGTCATCACCTCATAGCCGACCATCCCCGGCTCGCGTCGGGGCACAGCCGACACGTCGACGTCCATCCCCACGCCGCCGCGGGCGGCAGTCTCGCTGGTGGCGCACACCAGGCCGGCACCGCCTAGATCCTGGATGCCGACGACCAGCTTGGCGTCGAGCAGCTCCAGGCAGGCCTCGATGAGCCGTTTCTCCTCGTACGGATCGCCCACCTGGACGCTGGGGCGCTTGGCCGAGGCCGCGTCGTCCCCGTCCCCGCCGAAGCCGGCGGACGCCAGCACGCTGACCCCGCCGATCCCGTCCCGGCCGGTGGCGGAACCGAGGAGCACCGCCAGGTTCCCTACGCCCGACGCCTGGCCGAGAACCAGTCGCTCGACGGGCAGCACCCCCATGCACAACACGTTGACCAGAGGGTTCTGGGCATAACAGGGATCGAACGTGAGCTCGCCCCCGACCGTGGGCACGCCCACCGAGTTCCCATAGCCGGAGATGCCGGACACCACTCCTTCGATCAGCCACTGCTGACGCCCCTCGGTCGGATCACCGAAGAACAGCGGGTCCATCACGGCGATCGGCCGGGCTCCCATGGTGAAGATGTCACGCAGGATCCCCCCCACCCCGGTGGCCGCACCCTGGTAGGGCTCGATGGCCGATGGGTGGTTGTGGCTCTCGATGCGGATGGCCACCGCGATCCCGTCGCCGGCGTCGATCACCCCGGCATTCTCACCGGGGCCGACCAGTACGTGGGGGGCTTCCGTGGGAAGGCGCTTCAGGTGGACTCGAGACGACTTGTACGAACAGTGCTCGCTCCACATGACCGCGAACAGGGCGAGCTCGAGGTGATTGGGAGGGCGGCCGAGGATCGCCTCGACCTCGTCCCGCTCGCCGTCGGTGAGGCCCAACGCCCGGTGGAGCGGTTGGCCGGATCTAGTCACCATGCTCGGGCTCTCCTCGCCATCCGCTCCCATCGGGAGGAGCGTACCTGCCCCATGCATGCGGCCCGCGATGGCCCCGGAACGAAAACGGGCATACGGATGCCCGATCGGCCACGACATCCCTGCTTGCACCATCTTGCTGCAGGCTTCATAGGGTCAACTATCGGTGGGCCCTATGTCGGTGACAAGGGCCACGACTCCGCGTCGTCCGACAACCGGTGCCCGGCTGGGCAGACCGTCCGATTCGTGCGATTGGTGCCGATGGTGCCGCTCGATTCCCGCACTGGCTCTCCGAACCGCTGCAGCCATAGCGACTTCGTATGCCCGCCACCGGTGGCCTCCCTTGTGCCCCGCAGGCCGTCCACATTGACGGCACCCCAAGTTTCCCCCGAGCCGTGGCGGGCCTTCGAACCGACCTTCGCGCGTCCGTGTCCGGCGGAGCATCTGTCGGAGCGGCCGCTCTTTTGGGCGGACCCAGGCACGGAACTCCGATCAATGTCCGATCGCGGAATCCATCGACACTGCCACCCCGGGGACCGGCAATTCTGCCATGACGGACCAGGTGTGATGAACCATCGGACTCCCATATCAGTCGCAGCACAGACGTGGTGACGTCCGACCGCCCTGTGGCAATTTGACCCAAATAGCCGACTCTGGGAAGCTGCTCTCATGGCAACCCCCTCCCCGACCAAGTCACGCAAGAAGACCCGGATGTCCGATGCCCACAAAGCAGCGTTGGCCAAGGGCCGGGAGGAGGGGCGCATCGTGCGCCAGTACCTCGAGGCCCTCGAATCGACCAAGCCCCGGCGGGGACGCAAGCGGACGCCGGAGTCCATCCGTCGGCGCCTGGCCACCATCGAGGCCACCTTGCCCACGGCCGAACCGCTGGCCCGCCTTCACCTGGTCGAGGAGAGGCAGCGGCTCGGGGCCGAGCTGGCCCACAGTGGCGACACCGTAGATCTTGCCGCCTTGGAGAAAGCCTTCGTGAAGGTGGCCCGCATCTACGGCGAGCGCAAGGGCATCTCCTACTCGGCGTGGCGGACGGTTGGAGTCAGTGCCCCCGTTCTGCAACTGGCAAAGATCCCCCGCACCCGCAGCTGAGCCGCCGCCTGACCCGGCGGCGAAGGACCGGCGACAAGCCCCCGGCGACACACGACTGGTCAGGAGACCGGTGCGCCCACCGGCGAGTCAGCCGAGGCGAGCAGGGCACCCAGCAGCGCGTTGCCGTCGACCGACCCCAGCAACGGATCGGAAGCCCGCTCGGGATGGGGCATCAGACCGACCACGTTGCGGGCCTGGTTGCAGACCCCGGCGATGTCGTCGACCGAGCCGTTGGGATTGTCCACGTAGCGAAGCACCACCCGGTCCTCGGTCCGAAGGGTGGCCAGCGTGTCGGCGTCGCAGGTGAAGTTGCCCTCGAAGTGGTTGATGGGGATCCGCAATTCGGTACCCGCAGGCACACCGGCCGTCAGCACGGAGTCCTCGGTCTCCACCCGGACCGTGACGGTGGCGCACAGGAAGCGGAGACCCCGGTTCTTCTGGAGCGCTCCGGGCAGAAGCCCGACCTCGCACAGCACTTGAAAGCCATTGCAGATACCCACGACCGGCCCGCCGGAATCGGCAAACCGGCCCACCGCTTCCATCACCGGGGAGAAGCGGGCGATGGCACCCGGCCGCAGGTAGTCACCGTGGGCGAACCCGCCCGGCAGGACGAGGGCATCGTATCCATCGACCGACGTGTCACCGTGCCAAACCAGATCGGCCGAGGCCCCGAGCCGCTCGAGCGCGAGGATGGCATCGTGCTCGCAGTTGGTGCCCGGAAAGATGACCACGCCGACCCGGGCGGCCATCAGACCCCGGCCCCCGGCGCGGTGACCGTCACCGCCGACTCCTCGATCACCGGGTTGGCCAACAGCCGGGCGGCCACCACCGTGGCCTGGGCCAGTGCATCGGCCTCGTCGGCGGCGGCGATGTCGAACCGGAACGCCTTGCCGGCACGAACTCCGGACACCCCGCCCAGGCCCAGGGCGGGCAGGGCCCGCTCGATGGTCGACCCCTGGGGATCGGCGATCCCTTCGCGCAGACGGACCTCCACCAGCACCGAGAAGAGTTCCGAGGAGGCCATGGTCAGGCACCGTACCAGTCGCGCAACCTGCGTCCGCAGACCCGTTCGTAGGCGTTGACATACCGAGCGGAGGTGGCCGCAACGATCTCGCCGGGGAGCTGCGGAGGAGGCGACTGTTTGTCCCAGGGCTGGTCCTCGAGCCAGTCGCGCAGTGGCTGCTTGTCGAACGAGGGTGGATTGGCGCCCGGCGCGCAGTCGTCGGCCGGCCAGAAGCGGGACGAGTCGGGAGTGAGCACCTCGTCACAGAGGGAGAGCGCCCCGTCGATGAAGCCCAGCTCGAACTTGGTGTCGCAGATGACGATGCCGTGCTCTTCGGCCCGTGCCGCAGCTCTCGAGTAGGCAGCCAGGCACAGCTCGGCAGCGGCAGCGGCAGCCTCGCTGCCCACCAGGTCGGTGGCCTCGGCCATCCCGATGTTGAGGTCGTGACCCTCTGCAGCCTTCGTGGACGGCGTGAAGATGGGCTCGGGCAACCGGTCAGCACGGCGGAGGCCGGCCGGCATGGCCATGCCGTGCACTGTCCCCTCGCGCTCGTACTCCCTGTACGCCGAGCCGGCCAGGTAGCCGCGCACGATGCACTCGATATCGAGCATGTCGGCCCGCCTCACCAGCATGGTCCGCCCGGCCAGCGCCTCGAGCCCACCTGGCAGGGCGGCCGCGCCCTCTGGGAACTCGGCGGGATCCGCGCTGATCAGGTGATTGGGCGCCAGGTCGCAGAGTTCCTCCAGCCAGTAGGCCGTCATGGCGGTGAGCACCCTGCCCTTGTCGGGGATGGCCTCGTCCATGATCACGTCGAAGGCGGAGATCCGGTCGGAGGCGACCAGCAACAGGCGGTCCTCGCCAGCGTCATAGAGCTCGCGGACCTTTCCCGACTGGATGAGTGCCAACGGGGCACCGTCGGGCGGGGTCACTGCCCGAGCCCCTCCAGGGCGTCGGTGAACCGATGGACGTGACGCAGGCTTCGAGAGAGGTCGAAGGCGTCGTCGAGGGCGGCCGGCGACAACGTGACCTCGGGGTCCTCTGCAAGCACCTGCCGGAAGGGGCGACCTTCCTCCCACGCGGCACGGGCGTCGCGCTGCACGATGCGGTAGGCGGCGTCGCGGCTCAAGCCGCCGCTGACCAGAGCCAGCAGGACGGACTGGCTGAACACCAGGCCGTGGCTCCCCTCGACCAGAGTGGCCAGTGCCCGGTCGGGGTGGATCACCAGCCCCTCGACCAGGCCCCTGGCCTTCTGCAACATGTAGAGGGTGAGCATGCTGGCATCGGGCAGCACCACCCGTTCCACTGAGCTGTGGGAGATGTCGCGCTCGTGCCACAGGGCCACGTCCTCCAGGCCGGCCGACAGGTAGCCACGCAGGACGCGGGCCAGACCGCACAGGCGCTCGGAGAGGATCGGATTGCGCTTGTGCGGCATGGCCGAGCTCCCCTTCTGGCCAGGCTTGAACGGCTCCTCGACTTCGCCGAGCTCGCTGCGCGCCATGTGGCGGACCTCGGTGGCGATCAGCTCGATGGTGGCACCGACCGAGGCACAGGCGTAGAGGTACTCGGCATGACGGTCGCGGGCCACCACCTGGGTGGCCGGTATGGGTGCGAGCCCCAATGCGCGGCAGACGTGCTCTTCCACCCGCGGGTCGATGTTCGAGTAGGTGCCCACCGCACCGGACAGCTTGCCGACCGCCACCCGGTGGCGGGCCGCCCGCAATCGCTGGAGGTCGCGGTCGGCCTGCAGGGCCCACAGCGAGAACTTGGCACCGAACGTGGTCGGTTCGGCGTGCATCCCATGGGTCCGCCCGGTCACCGGCGTGTCGATGCACTCGACGGCCCGGGCCTTCAATGCCCCCACCAGCTGGGAACACGCCTCGATCAGCAGATCCGAGGCGCGGGTGAGGGTGGCGCACAACGCGGTGTCCACCACGTCGGACGAGGTGAGGCCGTAGTGGATCCACGAGCCCTCGGGCTGGCCGATGGCCGTCTGCACGACGTCGACGAAGGCGGCGACATCGTGGTCGGTCACCCGCTCGCGTGCCGCCACCGCCTCGACGAAGGCGCCATCGATCTGGGGGGAACGGGCTCGGCAGGCAACGGCGGCCTCGGCGGGTACGTCCCCCACGTCGACCCAGCCGTCGGTAGCCAACAGCTCCACCCGCAACCACATGGCGAAGCGAGCCTGGTCCGAGAACAACTCGGCCATCTCCTCGGGTGCATAACGCGGAATCACTGCGAGATCTCCTCCTTGGCACCGGCATCTCGAACGCCAGATGCATCGGGTGTCGGCTCCACCGTGGCGGACAGGGCGATGTCGGACCGCCGGTGGATCCCCGGCCATTTGATTGCGGACGCGGCCCGGTAGGCGCGCCGTCGCGCATCGTCGACGGTGTCCCCCAGGGCCGTGATGCCGAGCACCCGGCCGCCCGCGGTCACCACCGCGCCCTCCGGACCGGACGCAGCAACCGCCGTCCCGGCATGGAAGACGGTGACCCCGTCAACTGCCGCGGCATCGCCCAGTCCGTTGATCACGTCGCCGGTCCGGGGTGACTCTGGGTAGCCCTCGGAGGCCAGCACCACACAGACCGCCGCATCGGGTAGGAAGCGGGGCACCGTGGTCAGCGCACCGGAGGCCACCTCGGCCAGAAGGGCGGCGAGGTCGCCGTCGTAGCGCGGCAGGACCACCTGTGTTTCGGGGTCGCCGAACCGCACGTTGAACTCGAGCACCTTCGGGCCGTCGGAGGTCAGCATCAGGCCGGCATAGAGCACCCCGCGGTACTCGATGCCCCGGGCCCGCAAGGCAGCCACCAGCGGTGCCACCGCCTCGGTCACCAACCGTCGGACCATCCGGTCGTCGACGAAGGCCACCGGCGAGTAGGCGCCCATGCCGCCCGTGTTGGGGCCGTGGTCGAAGTCGTCGCGGCGCTTGAAGTCCTGAGCCGGGGCGAGGGCGGCCAGGCGCTCGCCGTCGCACAGCACCAGCAGCGAGCACTCGGGGCCGACCAATCCCTCCTCGACCACCACGTGGCGCCCGGCCTCCCCGAAGGCGTCCCCCGAGAGTTTGGCGTCGATGTCGGCTTCGGCCTCGGCCAGGGAGCCTGTGACCAGCACGCCCTTGCCGGCGGCCAATCCGTCGGTCTTGACGACCCAGGGCCCGGTCAGCGTGTGCAGATAGGCCTTGGCCGCCACCGGATCGCCGAACACCCCGAAGCGGGCGGTGGGCACGCCGGCCTCGGCCAGCATCTCCTTCATGAAGGCCTTGGACCCTTCGAGGCGGGCCCCTGCAGCGCCCGGTCCGAAGACCAGCTTGCCTTGCGCTCGCAGGCGGTCGGCCAGCCCGTCCACCAACAGGGCCTCGGGGCCGATCACGAACAGGTCGGCCTCGATGTCCTCGGCGGGGGCGGCCACGCTGGTGATGGTGTGTCCCTCGGGCGTGGATCCGGTGATGCCGGGGTTGCCGGGGGTCACGATCACCTCGGCGGTCCGGCCCAGGACAAGCGCCAGGGCGTGCTCACGGCCCCCGGACCCGACCACGCACACCGTGCTCGATCGGCCGGCCGGCGGCGCCCAGGTCGGCGATGGGCCGACCCCCGGCGCCTCGGCAGCGCTGCTGCTCATGCGGCGAAACGGACGAACTGCTCGCGGCCGGGGCCCACGCCGACCAACCGGACCGGGGTGCCGATCTGCTCGGCCAGGAAGTGCACGTAGTCGCGGGCGGCCTGGGGCAGGTCACCGATCTCGGTGGCTCCCGAGATGTCGGTCTTCCAACCGGGCAGCTCCTCGTAGACCGGGGTCACCTGGTGGAACACCGACTGGTGATAGGGCGGATGGGAGAACCGTTCGCCATCGGCCTCGTAGGCCACGCATACCTTGACGGTGTCGAACGTGTCCAGCACGTCGAGTTTGGTGAGCGCCACCTCGGAGAGCGAGTTGAGACGGACCGCCTGGCGCATCATCACCGCGTCGAACCAGCCGGGCCGACGGCGCCGCCCGGTGTTGACCCCGTACTCGTGCCCGAGGTCGACCAGGGTGTCACCGATCTCATCGGTGAGCTCGGTGGGGAACGGACCGCTTCCCACCCGGGTCACGTAGGCCTTGGCGATCCCGATGACCTGGTCGATGTAACGAGGGCCCACACCGGCTCCGGTGCAGGCCCCACCGGCCACCGGATTGGAGGAGGTCACGAAGGGATAGGTGCCGTGGTCGAGGTCGAGGAAGGTGGCCTGGGCTCCCTCGAGCAGCACGTTGGCCCCGCGCTCGAGGGCGTCATGGACCAGACCCACGGTGTCGGCCACCATCGGAGACAGGCGCGGTGCCAGCTCGTCGAGGTACAAGGCGCAGATCTCATCGGCCGACAGGGGCAGGCGGTTGTACACCTTGGCCAGGATCGCGTTCTTCTCCTTCAGCACCACGTCGAGCTTCTCGCGGAAGATTTTGGGGTCGAGCAGGTCCTGTACCCGCAAACCCACCCGCGACGACTTGTCGGAGTAGGCCGGGCCGATCCCCCGCTTCGTGGTGCCCAGCTTGTTCTTACCGAGATAGCGCTCGGTAAGCCGGTCCAACTCGTGGTGGTAGGGCATGATCAGGTGGGCGTTGCCACTGACCAGGAGCTTGCCGGTGTCGATCCCCTTGGCCTCGAGCACGTCGACCTCGGCGAGCAGCACGGTGGGGTCGACGACCACGCCGTTGCCGATAACCGGGGTGATGTGCTCGTAGAGGATGCCGCTGGGCACCAACTGGAGGGCGAACGTCTCCCCGTCCACCACGATGGTGTGGCCGGCGTTGTGGCCGCCCTGGTAGCGGACGACCAGCTCCATCTCCTTGGCCAGGAGATCGGTCAGCTTGCCCTTGCCCTCATCACCCCACTGGGTCCCGACGACGACGGTTGCCGGCACGCGTCACTCCTCCGTTGCGAAAAGCGGATTACGCACCAGTGTAGCCCGCACGCTGCCGGGCAGCAGGTGGCATCGCCGGGCCTTCCCGGGCCCTGGGTCGGCGCCCGACCAGGCCACCGACCCGGCGGATCAGACAAGGACGATGGCGGCGTCCCGTTCGTCCACGGTGACCGTCGAGCCCTCGGGGTAGCGACTCTCGAGCAGGGCCAAGGCCAACGGGTCCTCGACCTGGCGCTGGATGACCCTGCGCAGCGGCCGTGCCCCGAAGTCGGGGTCGAAGCCGGCACGGGCCAGCCAGGCCTCCGCTGCCGAAGTCACCACCAGCGAGAGCCGCCGTTCGGTCAGCCGGCCCCGCAGGCCCTGCAGCTGGATCGAGACGATCCGGCTGAGGTCGGCTTCGGTGAGGGAATGGAACCGGACGATTTCGTCGATCCGGTTCACGAACTCGGGCTTGAAGTGCTCGATGGGCTCGCCGGGGATGTTGGAGGTCATGATCAACACGGTGTTGGTGAAGTCGACCGTCCGCCCCTGGCCATCGGTGAGGCGTCCGTCCTCCAGCACCTGGAGCAGCGTGTTGAACACGTCGGGGTGGGCCTTCTCCAATTCGTCGAAGAGCACCACCGCGTAGGGCCGCCGGCGGATGGCCTCGGTGAGCTGTCCACCCTCTTCGTATCCGACGTATCCGGGGGGAGCTCCGACCAGGCGCGCCACCGAGTGGCGCTCCATGTACTCGCTCATGTCGATACGGATCATGGCGTGGGAGTCGTCGAAGAGGAACTCGGCCAGGGCGCGGGCCAGCTCGGTCTTGCCCACGCCGGTCGGCCCCATGAAGAGGAACGAGCCGATCGGCCGGTTGGGATCCGACAGACCGGCCCGGCTGCGCCGGATGGCGTTGGACACCGCCGAGACCGCCTCGTCCTGACCCACCACCCGCGCGTGGAGTGCGTCCTCCATCCGGATGAGCTTCTCGACCTCGCCCTCCAGCAGCCGGCTGACCGGTACACCGGTGGCTCGGCTCACCACTTCGGCCACGTCCTCGGCGTCGACCTCCTCTTTCAGGAAGCGCTGGACCTTCTGCAGCCCGTCGAGCGTCTCGGTGGCCTCTTCGATCTGGCGCTCGAGGTTGGGGATCAGCCCGTAGGTGATCTCCGAGGCCCGGGCCAGGTTGCCCTCGCGTCCGAGCCGCTCGGCATCGCTGCGCTGGTGCTCAAGGTCGCCCTTCAGCGACTGGATGGTGCTGATGGCTTCCTTCTCAGACTGCCAGTGGGCGGTCATCGCCACCGACTCCTCGCGGAGGTTGGCCACCTCCTCGTCCAGGCGGGAAAGGCGCTCGGCCGAGGCCGGGTCGGTCTCCTTGGCCAGTGCCATCCGTTCGATCTCCAGCTGACGCAGCCGCCTGGTGACCACGTCCAGCTCGGTGGGCATCGAGTCGATCTCGATGCGGAGCCGGCTCGCCGCCTCGTCCATCAGGTCGATGGCTTTATCGGGGAGGAAGCGCCCGGTCACGTAGCGATCCGAGAGAACGGCCGCGGCAACCAGCGCCGCGTCTTGGATGCGGACGCCATGGTGGACCTCGTAGCGCTCCTTCAGGCCGCGCAGGATGGCGATGGTGTCCTCCACCGACGGCGGCGGTACGAAGACCTGCTGGAAGCGCCGCTCGAGCGCGGCGTCCTTCTCGATGTACTTGCGGTACTCGTCGAGGGTGGTGGCACCGATCAGCCGCAGTTCGCCACGGGCCAGCATCGGCTTGATCATGTTGCCGGCATCCATGGCGCCCTCGGAGCCGCCGCCCGCGCCCACGATGGTATGGAGCTCGTCGATGAAGGAGATCACCTCGCCCTGGGCGTCGGTGATCTCCTTCAACACCGCCTTCAGCCGCTCTTCGAACTCGCCCCGGTACTTGGCCCCGGCCACCATCGAGCCCATGTCGAGGCCGATCACCCGCTTGCCTTTCAGCCCCTCGGGAACGTCGCCCTCCACGATGCGCTGGGCCAGGCCTTCGACGATGGCCGTCTTGCCCACCCCGGGCTCGCCGATCAGGACGGGGTTGTTCTTCGTCCGTCGGGACAGCACCTGAATGACCCGGCGCACCTCTTCGTCCCTGCCGATGACCGGGTCCATCTTCCCCTGGCGGGCCAGGGCGGTGAGGTCGCGGCCGTAGCGTTCGAGGGCCCGAAAGGTCTCTTCGGGATTCTGCGAAGTCACCCGGTGGCTGCCCCGCACGTCGCGCAAGGCGTTGAGCAGCTGGTCCCGCTTCACGCCGAGGCGGTCGGCGGTGGCCAGCAGCAGGTGCTCGACCGACAGGTACTCGTCGCCCATCTCCGTACGCACCTTGTCGGCAGCCTCGAGGACGTCGCGGAGGTCGCGGTTGATGCCCGGCTCCGCACCGCCGAAGGCCTGGGGCAGGCGGGAGAGCGCGTCGGCGATCCGCTGGCGGACCACCGCCGGCTCGACGCCCACCCGGGTCAGGATGGGGCCGGCGATGCCGTCGGCCTGGTCGAGGACGGCCGCAAGCAGGTGATCGGGGGTGACTTCGGCGTTGCTGGCACTGCGCGCCCGTTCGACCGCTGAGGCCAGCGCCTCTTGGGTCTTGAGTGTCCAGCGTTCCGGGTTGAGGGTCATGCGTATCCTCCTGAGCCTTGTGCCGTCCGCCGGGTCGACCTGGTCGGCACCAGGTGCTGCGAGAGCGGCACCAGCTCGCGGCGGTACTGGCGGTGGGTGACGGCGACGGCCTCCCGGGCCTCGACCCGGGTGGCGGCCAGCTCCTCGCGGAGACGGGCCACCTCGGCCTCGAGCTCCATCACCCGGCGTACCCCCTCGAGGTTGACGCCGGCGGTGGTGAGGCTCTGGATGTGGCGGAGCCGGTCGAGGTCCTCCTCGCTGAAGCGCCGGCTCCCACCACTGGTGCGGCTCGGGTCGAGGAGCCCCTTGCGCTCGTAGACCCGCAGGGTCTGGGGGTGCACTCCGGTCAGTTCGGCAGCCACTGAGATGACGTACACGGCCCGGGTCCGGCGTTCGTTGCTCATGTCACACTCCCAGCAAGTCGCGCGCCGGGGGCTCGATCACCTTGGCCAGCGCCTCGACGGCAGCGCGCTGCTCGTCGGTCAGTACTTCGGGCACCGCCACATCGACGGAGACCAGCAGGTCGCCGGTGGCGCTCTTCCTTCCGGACGGGACGCCCCGGCCCTTGACCCGGAAAGTCCGGCCCGACGGGGTACCGGCCGGCACCCGCAGGGTGACCGGGTCGACGAGGGTGGGAACCGTGAGCGTGGTTCCGAGGACGGCCTCGGTGAAGGAGATCGGCACGGTCAGGGTCAGGTTCCGACCGCGCCGACCGAAGACCTTGTCGCGGCCCACGTGGACGACCACGTAGAGATCCCCGCTCGGGCCACCGTTGCGCCCGGCAGCACCCCGGCCCTTCACCCGGATGCGCTGTCCTCCCTCGACGCCGGCAGGGATGCGCACCTTCACCGAGCGGTTGCGGTGTTCCACGCCCGAACCGCCACACGTCGGGCACGGGTCGGTCACCACGTTGCCCCGGCCACTGCACTGGGGGCAGATCTGGCTGAGGGAGAAGAGGCCCTGGTTGTCCTGGAGTGTGCCCGCTCCCCCGCACGTCGGGCAGGAGGTCGGCCGGGTGCCGGGTGCCGAGCCGGAACCGGCACAGGCGTGGCACCGGGCATCCGTGGTCAAGTTGACCGAGGTGGTGGCGCCCTGGACGGCATCCTCGAAGGAGAGGTGCAGCTCGGCCTCGACATCACTTCCGCGTTGGGGTCCGGTCGTCTGACCGCCGCCGCGGCGGCCGCGGCCGAACAGCCCTCCGAAGAGGTCGCCGAAGTCGCCCATGTCCTCGACCCGGTAGGCACCGCCGCCGCCGAAGCCGCCCGGGAACCCACCGGCACCGGCGGCGGGGCCCATGGTGCGCACCTCGTCGTACTCCTTGCGCCGGCCGGTGTCACCGAGGACGTCGTAGGCCGCGCTGATCTCCTTGAACGTCTCCTCCCCACCGGGGTTGGTGTCGGGGTGGTGCTTCTTCGCCAGCTTGCGGTAGGCGCCGGTGATCTCCTTGGCCGTGGCCGAACTCGGCACGCCAAGGGTCTTGTAGTAGTCCTTCTCGAACCATTCGCGTTGCGGCGCCACCGTCTTGTGTCCTCGATCCTTCCCTGTCACCATCTCCTGCCGGCAGTGACGGCTGCCGGCCCCATCAGCCGCGAACCATCACCATGGCCGGGCGCAGCACCGATCCGCGCCATCGGTACCCGGGCCGCATCACCTGGGCCACCACCAGCTCGGCCGGCACCACTGCGCCGGGGGCACCGTCATCGGCCGATGACGGGTCGTCGGCCCCTTCGGCCGGGGCATCCTCGGCGGGCAGGTGCCCGACGGCCTCGTGGGCGTTCGGGTCGAACTCCTCGCCGTTCGGGTCGATGCGCTCGAGGCCCTCCTTGGCCAGCACCCCGCGCAACAAGCTGGACGCTGCCACCAGCGCCTTGGCATCGGGCGACTCGGCGTCCCCGAGATGGTCTGCGGCCAGGTCGAGGGTGTCGAGCACCGGGAGCAACTTGTCCACCAAGGACTGTGCGGCCCTTGCCATCTGGTCGGCCTGTTGGTTGGCCACACGCTTCTTGTAGTTCTCGAAGTCGGCCTGAAGTCGGCGCAAGGCGTCGAGGTACTCGTCCCGCTCGGCCTGGGCGATCGCCACGGCGTCGCTTTCGGGCGCGGTGCCGTCGATGATCTCCGTGGTGACCTCGTCGGCCTCCTCGGTGTCGACGAACTCGGCATCCTCGTCAGTGGTGCTCGACATGCTGCTTGGTCCCCCACCCGGGTCAGGACGGGGAGCGGCGGCCGTTCCGGCCTCCGGCCTCCGCTCCGCTCCGCCAGTGGGCGACTGGCTACCGACCGTCATCGACGATCAGCCCTTGTCGTCGACGATCTCGGCGTCGACGACCTCATCGTCGGACGGCTCCTCGGACTCGACCTGCCCGCCGGGGGCGCTGGCGTCGGCCTTGGCCGCCTCCTCGTAGAGGCGCTGGCTGAACGACTGGCTGGCGGTGAGCAGTGTCTCGGTCGAGGTCTTGATGGCCTCGACGTCTGAACCGGCCAGGGCTTCTTTCAGGCCGGTCAGCGCGGCCTCCACCTTCTCCTTCTCGTCACCCTGGAACTTCTCGCCCTGCTCCTTCAGCAGCTTCTCCGTCTGGTACACGAGGGTGTCGGCGTTGTTGCGGGTCTCCGCCTCCTCCTTGCGTCGACGATCGTCCTCGGCGTGGGCCTCGGCATCCTTGACCATTCGCTCGATGTCGTCCTTGGCCAGCGACGACTGACCGGTGATGGTCATCGACTGCTCCTTGCCGGTGGCCCGATCCTTGGCCGAGACATGGACGATGCCGTTGGCGTCGATGTCGAAGACCACCTCGATCTGCGGCACGCCACGAGGAGCGGGGGGCAGGTCCACCAGTTGGAACTTGCCCAGCGTCTTGTTGTACATGGCCATCTCGCGCTCACCCTGCAGCACGTGGACCTCCACCGACGGCTGGTTGTCATCGGCCGTGGTGAACACCTCGCTCCGCTTGGTGGGGATGGTGGTGTTCCGCTCGATGAGGCGGTGCATGACATTGCCCTTGGTCTCGATGCCCAGCGACAGCGGGGTCACGTCGAGCAGGAGGACGTCTTTCACCTCGCCCTTCAGCACGCCGGCCTGCACCGCGGCACCGACGGCCACCACCTCGTCGGGGTTGACGCCCTTGTGCGCTTCCTTGCCGGTCAACGTCTGGACCAGCTCTTGCACCGCGGGAATCCGGGTGGAGCCACCGACGAGGATCACGTGGTCGATGTCGGACTTGGTGAGGCCCGAATCGGCGACGGCCTGGTTGAAGGGGCCCTTGCAGGACTCGACCAGATCGGCGGTCAGCTCGTTGAACTTGGACCGGGTGAGCTTGACATCGAGGTGCTTGGGGCCCTCGGAGGTGGCGGTGATGAACGGTAGGTTGATCTGGGTCTCCTGCACGGAGGACAGCTCGATCTTCGCCTTCTCCGCGGCCTCCTGCAGACGCTGGGTGGCCATCTTGTCGGTCGACAGGTCCACGCCCTCGGTGTCCTTGAAGGTCTTCACCAGCCAGTCGATGACCCGCTGGTCCCAGTCGTCGCCGCCCAACTTGGGATTGCCCGATGTCGACTTGACCTCGAACACACCATCACCGATCTCGAGCAGCGACACGTCGAACGTGCCGCCGCCGAGGTCGAACACGAGCACGGTCTGCTCGGCCCCCTCCTTGTCGAGGCCGTAGGCCAGCGCGGCAGCCGTCGGCTCGTTGATGATGCGGAGCACCTCGAGGCCGGCGACTGCGCCTGCCTCCTTGGTGGCGGTTCGCTGGGCGTCGTCGAAGTAGGCGGGGACGGTGATGACCGCCTGGGTCACCGTGTCACCGAGGAATGCCTCGGCGTCCCGCTTCAGTTTGCCGAGGATACGGGCCGAGATCTCCTGTGCGGTGTAGTCCTTGCCGTCGATATCGACCGTCCACCCGGTGCCCATGTGGCGCTTGACCGATCGAATGGTCCGATCCGGGTTGGTGATGGCCTGGCGCTTGGCCACTTCCCCGACGAGTACCTCACCTGACTTGGCGAACCCGACCACCGACGGGGTGGTGCGACCGCCTTCGGCGTTGGGGATGACGACCGGCTCACCGGCTTCCAACACTGCCACCACCGAGTTGGTGGTCCCGAGGTCGATTCCTACGGCCTTGGCCATCTTGTTACCTCCTGTTACCGCCCGCTGGGGGCGTGCTCTCTGCTCCGACTGTCATTACTGGTCGATCCGACCGTGGTCGCTCCGACCCAGAGAGATTCGGTTCCGGCGCCGACCTCACAGTCGACGCCCCCCTACTTCTACTCTGTACCTCTTTGCTTCCGGCTTCAAGTATAACAAACCTAAGTGCCAGTAATAGAGGTTTTCTCACTCCATTTGGTGAGATACGTCGCCGTTCCGCCAGGATACGCTCGATCCATGCCCCAACTGGTGCTGCTCCGCCATGGTCAGTCGCTCTGGAACGCCGACAACCTCTTCACCGGGTGGTTCGACGTCGGCCTTTCCGGACTGGGAGAGTCCGAGGCCCGTGCATCGGGCCGCCTGCTGGCCGGCGCGGACGGGCTCGACCTGCGGATTCTCCATACCTCGTTGCTGACCCGGGCCATCCGCACCGCCGAGCTGACCCTGGGCGAGGCAGGACGGAGCTGGCTGCCGGTGCGCCGGCACTGGCGGCTCAACGAACGCCACTACGGCGCCCTTCAGGGTCTCAACAAGAAGGAGACCGCTGCCCAGTACGGCGAGGAGCAGGTCAAGCAGTGGCGCCGGAGCTACGGGACCCCGCCGCCGGCGGTGGAACGGGGCAACGAGCACGACCCGGCCGGCGATCCCCGCTATCGGGACGTGCCCGCAGCCGCCCTGCCCCTCACCGAGTGCCTGGCCGACGTGGTGGCCCGGGTCATCCCCTACTGGGAGGACGCCATCGTCCCCGACCTGCTGGCCGAAGGGCCGCGGGGCGGGGCGGTGCTGGTCGTGGCCCACGGCAACAGCCTGCGAGGACTGCGCAAGCACATCGAGGGCATCGACGACGACGAGATCGTCGGCCTCGAGGTCCCAACGGGCATCCCCTTCTCCTACCAGCTGGCCGACGATCTGTCGGTGGTCTCCAGTGGCTACCTGGGCGATCCCGAGGCGGCCAGGGCTGCGGCCGAGGCGGTCAGCCGGCAGGCCGGGTAGTCGACCCGGCTGCAGCGCCACCGGGTCGGTCAGCCGCACCGGGTCGGTCAACCCGGTCCCGGACAGAGCGAAGGGCCGGTTCGCGAGGAACCGACCCTTCGCCTGTTGATGCGCACCCGACCGCCCGGGCACGCCATGGGCGCCTGGATGGCACCGCGTCAGAGGGCGTCGGGCCCTCGTTCGCCGGTGCGGACCCGGATGACCTCCTCGACGGGGAGGATCCAGACCTTCCCGTCACCGATCTTTCCGGTGCCCGCGGTGTCCACCACGGCGGTGGTCACTTCTTCGACCTGAGCGTCGTCCACGACGATCTCCAGCCTGACCTTCGGCACGAACTCGACTTCGTACTCGGCACCCCGGTAGACCTCGGTGTGCCCACGTTGACGCCCGAAGCCCTGGACCTCGGTCACCGTCAATCCGTGGACGCCCAATGTCTTGAGCGCCTCCTTCACATCATCGAGCTTGAACGGCTTGATCACTGCTACGACAAGCTTCACTTGCCACTTCCTTTCATCGAACTGATTGTGCCATCGGGGGTGCGGTGGACCGCCCCGGCTGTGAGCTCGGGACGGTCCACCAGCTGACCGGGTCTACGCGTTCACCTCAGCGACCGAGCCGGAGTCAACTCGTTCGGCGAACGTCTCCCGTGGGTAGACCTCCTCGTCGTGGATGGCCAGGTCACCGATCTCGAGCTTCTCGTCGGGCTCGCGGAGGCCGATGAGCAGTTTGACGATCTGCAACAGGATGAAGCTGGCGACGGCGGTGAAGACGATGACCCACGCCGCAGCCAGGAACTGTTCCCACTCCTGGTGCCACGACCCCGAGTAGAAGAGCCCGGTCACGACGAAGCCGGGGGCGGCACTGCCCTTCCCGATGTACTCGATCATGCCCGGGTCGGCGAAGAGGCCGATCAGGATACCACCCATGAGCCCCGCGATGCCGTGGGTGTAGACGACGCCCAGAGCATCGTCCACCTTGCTGAAGGGACGGACCTTGGACAGGTAGTTCCATGCGACCCACACGACCGCCGAGGCGATGAGGCCCTCGAGCAAGGCGCCGACACCGTTGACCCAGCCGGCACCGGGGGTGATGGCAACCAGACCGACGATCATCCCGTTGATGGCTCCGAGGAACGTGGCCTTCTTCTGCTTGGAGAGGAACATGTCCATCAGGACCCAGGTCATCATGGCTGCTGCCGTGCACAGGTTGGTGTTGAGCACGGCCGAGGTGGCGTCCACACCGGCGTAGAACGGGTCACCACCGTTGAAGCCGTTCCACCCGAGCCACAGGATGCCGGCGCCGACTGCCACCAACAACAAGTTGTTGGGCACTCCGTGCTTGCGATCACGCGTGAGCCGGGGCCCGATCACCCAGGCGGCGACGAAGCCGGTCACGCCGGCGGCGAGGTGGATGACGTACCCACCCGAGTAGTCGACCGCGCCCTTCTGGGCGAAGAACCCACCACCCCAGAGGAGGAAAGCGTTGACCGAGTAGACGCAGGTGATCCAGAGCGGCACGAAGAGCAGCCAGGCCTTGAACTTCATCCGGCCGAGCACGCTACCGAGGAAGAGGAGCGGCGTGATGGCGGCGAACACCACCTGGAAGTACATGAAGGTCGCCTGGTTGTAGTGGAACGGGATGAGGGTTCCTTCAGGCAGTATCTCCTGACCTTGTTCGGCCTGCGGACTGGTGGCGATCTTGAAGTGCCCGATCGCGTTGTTCAAGAAGGAGTGCGCGTTCGCCCCCCCCAGGTGGGCCGGTGTGCCGAAACTCAAGTTGAAGGCCCACAGGACCCAGACGATGAGCACGACGCCGAAACCGGTGAACGCCATCAACATGGTGTTCACCGCCCACTTCCGCTGGACAAGGCCGCCATAGAGGACGGCGATGCCCGGGAGGCTCATGAGGCCGACCAGGGTGGCGGAGACGATCTGCCACGTGTTGTCGCCGGTGTTTAGCCAGCTCGGATACGGGATGTACACGGTTACTGCTCTCCTCTCGCAGGGACTGACCGGAGATCGTCACCCGTTCGTGCCCGCTGACGACGGTGGCAGCACGCAAGAACGACCGGGTCGGATCGCCGTGGCCACACTGTGCACGACCGGTGTTTCCCAATTGCTACGCCAACGTTTCGGCTCTGTGAACTCGCACCGTCCCGCGATTTCGACCTCGTGGCCGCCGGTAGGGCTAGCCTCCAGCCATGGCCGCCCGCTCGAAGGAACTCGATCTCAAGTCCATCTGGCTGTTCTCGAGCTGCACCGCCTCCGAACTCCGAAAGATCCGCAGCTCGCTCGACGAGGTGGAGGTCCCGGCGGGCAAGCTGCTGGTCGAAGAGGGGCGTATCGGCCTCGAGTTCTTCATCATCGTCGACGGCACGGCGGCCGTCACCCGCAGCGGCAAAACGGTCGCCACCCTGGGGCCGGGCAGTCACTTCGGCGAGCTGGCCTTACTCGACCGCCTGCCCCGCTCGGCCTCGGTCGTGTCGGAGACGGACATGGACGTGCTGGTGCTCTCCCAGCCTCAGTTCAACAGCCTGTTGGAGGCGGTGCCCACCATCGCCCGAAAGATGCTTGCCGCCCTGGCCAGCCGGCTGCGCGAGGCAGACGCACTCGCCTACGACTGACCCGGCGCTGGCGGAACCGGCCCGGCCCGTCGGTGGCCGTGGTTCACCCTTCGGTGGGAGCGACCTCGGTGGCACCAACATCGCTCGTGGCCGGGGAGGCGGCACCCGTTGCGACCCGCTCACCCATGGACTCCTCCAGCAATTGGGAGAGGTCGAGCACCCGCACATCGTCGGTCTTGTTGTGGGCCCGCACCGCGTCGTCCAGCATGATCATGCAGAAGGGGCACGCGGTCGAGACCACGTCGGCACCGGTACCCAGGGCCTCCTCGGTACGCTCCATGTTGACCCGCTTGCCGATGCTCTCCTCGAGCCACATGCGGGCTCCCCCGGCCCCGCAGCAGAAGCCCTTCTCGCGGCATCGGCCCATCTCCACCTGCTCGGCACCGGGGATGGCGTCGATCACCGAACGGGGCTCGTCGAAGACCCGGTTGTGGCGGCCCAGGTAGCAGGGGTCGTGGTAGGTGACCGTGCCTTTGTACCCGCCACCGGGGGTCAGCCTGCCGGCGCTGACCAGGTGGTCGAGCAGCTGGCTGTGGTGAATGACCTCGAAGTTCCCCCCGAGGGACGGGTACTCGTTGGCCAGCGAGTTGAAGCAGTGCGGGCAGGTGGCGATGACCTTCTTGACCCCGGCGTTCTCGAGGGTCTCGATGTTCATCCGGGCCTGCTCCTGGTAGAGGTACTCGTTGCCCAGGCGTCGCACCGGGTCGCCGGTGCAGCTCTCCTTGGGACCGAGGATTCCGAAGGTGACCCCGGCCCGATGGAGCATGCGGGCGGTGGCCTGAGCCCCCTTGCGGGCGCGCTCGTCGAGCGCCCCGGCACAGCCCACCCAATAGAGGTACTCGATGTCGTCGGGGATGGTGCCCGAGATGACCGGAACCTCGAAGTCGAGCCCGTCGATCCACTCGGTGCGCTTGGCCCCACCGAGGCCCCAGGGGTCGCCCTGGTTCTCGACGTTGCGGAGCATGAGGCCGGCCTCGGTCGGGAAACGCGACTCCATCAGGACCTCGTAGCGGCGCATGTCGATGATGGTGTCGATGTGCTCGATGTCCACCGGGCACTGTTCGACGCATGCCCCGCAGGTCGTGCACGACCACAGGACGTCCGGATCGATGACCGAGCCGACCAGGTTCTCCACCTCGACGCCGGCGCCCCGGTTCTTCGTCATCACCCGGTCGGCATTGGAGAAGAGGTTGTCCCGCAGCTCCATGATCAGCAGCTTCGGGGAGAGCGGCTTGCCGGTATTCCATGCCGGGCACTGCGACTGGCAGCGGCCGCACTCGGTGCACGTGGCCAGGTCGAGTAGCTGCTTCCACGAGAAGTCCTCGATGCGCCCGGCCCCGAACACCACCTCGTCGTCCTCACCGACGTCCTCCATGGACATGTCGGGGGTGGAGGCCAGGGCCCCGAGGGCCCGTGGGCGGCGGGAGGTGGCCACGTTGATGGGGGCCATGAAGATGTGGAGGTGCTTCGAGTACGACACGAAGACCAAGAAGCCGGTGATGATGGCGATGTTCCCGAGCAGGGCGACCGTCTCGATGACGCTGTTCACCCCGGTGCCGAGTGGGGCCAGCGCCCTGGCCAGGCCCTGGGAGGCGAAGGCCCACCATCCGTAGGGGAAGTTGCCGGTGTTGACCTGGGCGGCCCGGTAGAGGACCAGGGTGGCCATCACCCCGAAGATCATCGCCAGCACCAGCCAGGCGGCCCCGGTGTGGGAGCCGAAGAAGCGCGAGCGGCGATTCTCGCGCTTAGGGGAGTGTTGGATCCGGATGGCCACGAAGACCAGCAAAGAGACGATCACCGCAACGGCGAAGAAGTCCTCGAGGAATCCGATGACCGCGGTCTGACCGATCAGGGGGATGTGGAAGGTGCGCCTGAAGAGACAGCCATAGGCCTCGAGGATGGTCAGGAAGAGGATGGTGAAGCCCCAGAAGGTGAAGGCGTGGGCCAAGCCGGGGACGGTCCACTGCAACAGCTTCTTCTGGCCGCCGACTTCGATCAGCTCCGCCTTGAGCCGCTTGGGCACGTCCTTGAACCGGCTGGGCACAGCGGGCTGGCCGGCTGAGATCAGCTTGTACAGCCAAAAGAACCGCCGCCCGGCGATGGCGAACATCACCACGGTGATGCCGAGTCCTACGGCAATTCTGAAGGGCACAGCGTTCCTCCTAGGGGGTTACCACTGAGTAATAACGGTAGGTGATCGCCCTTGGCCCTGACAAACCGCAGGTCACGAACGGAAATTGTCGGCGTATCGACTGGGGGTGGGGCCCCACTGGCCCTGGTACTTCGACTTGAGGCCGGCGGATCCGTAGGGGTGGTCGGCCGGGGTGGTCATCTGCAGGAAGCTGATCTGGCCGATCTTCATGCCCGGATAGACGGTGATCGGGAGGTTGGCCACGTTGGAGAGCTCGAGGGTGAGGTGACCGTCCCAACCGGCGTCGACGAAGCCGGCCGTCGAGTGGATGAGGAGGCCGAGGCGGCCCAGTGAGGACTTGCCCTCGAGGCGGGCCACCAGGTCGTCCGGCAGGGTGACCTTCTCCTTGGTGGAGCCGAGCACGAACTCGCCGGGGTGGAGGATGAGGGGGTCCTCCCCGATGTCCACCAGCTCGGTCAGATCCTCTTGGTCCTCGCGCACGTCGATCACCCGACTGGTGTGGTTGCGGAAGAGCCGGAAGTACTGGTCGACGTGGAGATCGACCGACGAGGGCTGGATGCAGCTGTCGTCGAGCGGGTCGATGGAGATGTGGCCGGCGGCGAGCGCCTCACGTATAGAACGGTCTGAGAGAACCATGCCGGACAGACGATAGTGGGACCCGCACCCCCAGGCGTAGTTCATCGAAGGAGCGTCCCTGGGGCCCGTCGGTGCTCCCCACCATTCCGCCCGTGAACTCGTGCGCTGTAGCCGCCAGACGAGGCGCCATCCACCGAGTGGATCGCCGGCGACATCCACGCCGGTCACCAAACCGTGCTCGGGCTCCGTGGCGCCAAACGCCCGACTCGTGCTCAACCGACGTGACGCTCAACACCTGCCGACACGGTCCGTTTGTCCGCCGAAAGAGGTCCGCCTGCCAACAGATAGGGTGATTCCCAGCATGCAGGCGTTGGTGGCCTGCTGACGCGGGCGTAGTTCAGAGGCAGAACACGAGCTTCCCAAGCTCGGAACGCGGGTTCGATTCCCGTCGCCCGCTCTCTCTGAAGTACCAGGTCAGGGCACTTTCCGCGACAGTCGTCCTACCCGGCTTCGGCGTCCATCCCGCGAATATCCCGCGGGGCATGAACCGACGGCTCTTCTGGTTCGGCGATGGCGAGCTTTGAGAGGGCTGTTGCCAGCGCCACATCCCTTTCTTGGACAGCGTGTTGATACCGGAGAGCTGCCTGGGGACTGGACTGTCCGACCCTTGCCATCAGCTCCTTGGTCGTCGCACCGGAGATGGCCAGCCACGTTGCCCCCGAGTGGCGCAGATCGTGGAAGTGGAGGTCGGGACGACCAACGCTGTTCCGCGCCTTGCCCCATGCCTGCTGGAGCGAGTGGGGGCGAAGACGGCCCCCCTTTACGCCGATCATCAGGGGCGAGCGGGGATCGGCTGCAACGTAGGCATCCAGGTGGTTGGTCAGTTCTGGAAGAACGTGGGGAGGGACCGTCAGCGTCCTGAAGCCAGCTTCGGACTTGGGGTCACCCAGCACCAGGCCACCCTTAACGTGGTTGGCCGACCGTTCAACCTTGATCGTTCCGTGCAATAGGTCAACATCACGTCGCTCCAACCCGAGCAGTTCCCCTCGACGAAGTTGGCACCACGCCGCGAGTGTGACGCCGATACGGAGATGATCGGGCAGGGCGTCAGCCAGCGCTGCCACCTCAGCGACCGATGCGGTCGGTCGTTCAGGGGAGTCCTCCTTCCCGGCACCTTTGACGGCACAGGGGTTCTTTGCCAAGAAACCGTCATTCACCGCGGTACCGAGTACTTCCCGCATGAGGCGATACGCCTTCGACGCCGTAATGGGTTTCGACCCATGCAGCTCGGCGTGCCAGGTCCGCACTGTGCTGGGAGTGATCTTGGCCAGTGGCAACGAGCCGAAGGTCGGACAGACGTGAAGCCGGAGCAGGCTCTCGTACAGGCCGACGGTCGTCGGTCGCAGATTGTGGCGCTCCTCCATCCACTGCTTGGAAAAGTCCTCAAACTTGATCGTCGCCAGGCGGGGGTCGATCCATGTGCCCCGGTCCAACGCGCTTAGCTGTTCCCGCTCGTAGCGACTCGCTACCTTGCTCGACCGGAACGTTAGGCAGCGTTCCCGGCCATCCGGTGCTCTCAGTCGAACGTCGTATCGGATCCCGGACTTAGTCTGCCGACTCTTGATCACTTGGTCCTACCCCTTCTCTCGGTGGACCCCACCGCAAACCTCTTGGTCAGAGCCACGACCATGACGGTGGCGGTCTGCCGGTCTGGCCCACCGTGGGCTGCCTGACGCCCAGATGCTCTGCCCACACTCCTCGCTCGCACAGCGACCGTGGCGCTCCTGACCCTGGTACAGGTTGTTTCAACCACTACAGCGTGAATCGGTGACCCAAGTCCAACGCTCTGTCGGCCAGGGTGCTGGATCGGGATACGTCCAGCCTGGGTCATCAGGACAGCTCGTTCGGGATGGGACGACCCTCCGGCGGGTATTGGTCATGTTGCGCAGAATGCGATCTGGGGACACCTTTCGTCGCCTTCTTCGCTTTTGTCGCAAAAGAGACCAAGCGATCCCGACCATCGGTCTGGTGCACTTCCGTAACGATCTGGCCCCGCTTCTCTAGGAGTGCCCGAATCGCCGCGAGCCGCACCCCCCTGATGTGGCGGCCGAAGACGCTCTGCTGTTGTGAGCCGTCCAGCCCATCTCTTCCGGCGTCACGTATGGCAGCGAGGAGTTTGTCGGCCTCGGGGTCGCCCACCGAGTCGCCGAAAATGTAAGCGACGGAGTCTGCGCAATACCTCCACACTGCTTCCGCAGCGATTAAATGTGGGAGTTCAATAACCTTTGATCCGTCAAGCAATGCATAGAGCAGCGAGAGCCGGAGGACTTGGGCTTCGCATCTATCGGTGATCGCCCCAACAAGGCCACCCGTTTCATCTCCCACAAGATCGCAGTAGAGCGAGTCCCAGTAAACATCAGCTTCAGCACTGCGCTGAACGCGCCCGATCTTGCGGGCCACAGTCAGCGATTCTGCGATCTTGCGACCCAAACCCTCCACCTCAGCATCGATCGGGTCGCCTCCGTTCGGCAGGTTCTTCGACCTGCGAGCGAGAACAAACAGGGTACTTGGATAGCGGGGCGTGACAGCCCGTTCAACGGCGAATGAACCGTGACGACATGGGGGAATTCAGGAGAACAGGCTGACAGCACCCGGATCGGG
>JADGOE010000037.1 GCA_017883135.1 Acidimicrobiales bacterium | reverse complement strand
GCTGGTGGCCTTCTTCGATGCCCATGGGTACGCAACCCTGCGGGGGGCCTTCGACCAAGCCTCCCTGGACGGGGCCGAGGACGAGCTGGTAGAGGCCCAACGCCTCGTCGCCGCGGGCGCCCTTGCCCCACGCCACGGAACCGCGATCCTCGACGAGCCCGACGCCGCCATCGCCGGCCGACCGTTCGCCCACTACGTCTGCTTCGCCACCCTGGCCTCGTCCCGCGCGGACGAGTTGGCCCATCTGCCGGCGCTGGTGGCGACAATGGTGCGGATGCTCGGACCCGACCCCTGGCTCCTCGACTACGAGCAGTTCGGCGTCGTCTACCAGGATGCCCGCCCCGATCCGGGCTCGGGCTACTCGCGCATCGGCTGGCATACCGACCACCAATCCGGCCCTCATCTGGACATCTGGCCCGGTGTCGCCTTCACCATTCACTTCGATCCGACCTCTCCGGCCAACGGGTTCCTCCGTGTGCTGCCGGGCAGCCACCTCGGCGGGACCGACGGCATGCCCCTCGGATTCGAGCGGGTGCCGGGTGAGATCGCCGTCTACGCAGAGCGCGGCGATGTGCTCTTCCACCATGCCGATCTCTGGCACGGGGCGGCCCGGGCCACCGCCGACGGAGGGCCGGCCGTCCGCCGGCATCTGCGCGGGAGCTGGCACGGTGGGACGAAGTTGGAGGTCGGCCACGGCACCGACGACTTCGTGAAGAACGCCCTCCGCTGACACCCGGGCCGAAGCACCGCCGGTGGACGCGCTGTTATCGTCTTCGGCGCCGCGTCCTCACCGACGACCGACCCGAGCAACCATGCTCTCAACAGAAGGTGGCCACGACCATGCACGTCCTCCGAACCCCAGACGACTGCTTCGAGGGGCTGGCCGGCTTCGACTTCGAATCCCACTACGCCCAGCTGCCCGATCAGGACGGTGGCGAACTTCGGGTCCACTACCTCGACGAGGGTCCAGTCGACGGCCCGATCGTGCTCCTGGTCCATGGCGAGCCCTCCTGGTCCTACCTCTATCGTCACATGATTCCGGTGCTGACCGGTGCAGGTCTGCGGGCCATCGCACCCGACCTGGTGGGCTTCGGTCGCTCGGACAAACCGACTCCCCGCACCGAGTACACCTTTGCCCGTCACGTCGAGTGGATGCGCAGCCTCCTCTTCGACCATCTCGACGTGTCGGCCGTGACCCTGGTCTGTGAGGACTGGGGAGGATTGATCGGGCTCCGGCTCGTAGCGGAGCACACGGATCGCTTCGCACGGGTGGTTGCCGCCAACACCTTTCTCCCCACCGGTGATTCCGCGCCGGGCGACGCGTTTCTGGCATGGCTCAAGTTCTCCCAAGAGGTGGAGACCTTCCCCACCGGCAACATCGTCAATGGCGGTTGTGTGTCCGACCTGAGTCCGGAGGTCATCGCCGCCTACGATGCGCCCTTCCCCAATCAGACCTTCACCGAGGGCGCCCGCCAATTCCCCACACTGGTCCCGATCTCTTCGGATGATCCGGCGGCCGCGGCCAATCGGGCCGCGTGGAAGGTCCTCGCCACGTTCGACAAGCCGTTCCTCACCGCATTCAGCGACAGGGACCCCATCACGGCCGGATCGGACCTCGTGTTGCAGTCCCGGATCCCCGGGACGAACGGCCAGCACCACGTCACGATCGCCGGTGGCGGTCACTTCCTCCAAGAGGACAAGGGGCCCGAACTTGCCCAGGTGGTCGCCGACTTCATCCGCACCACCTGACCGATCGGGCTAACCGATCTGATGGTCAGCGGCCGCTAAAGCCTTGAGGCGGCGATCGATGAACCGCTGCTCGGCAGCGTTGTTGGTCTGGCCGCGGGCCCGGCGATACGCTGCGGCGGCCTCGTCCAGCCGCCCCGACCGCCGCAGGAGGTCGGCTCTTGTCACCTGGTAGAGGTGGTAGCCGGCAAGCTCTTCGGCGAGCCCCGGGTCGTCCACGAGGGTGAGACCGGCGGCCGGCGAGTCGGCCATGACCACGGCAACCGCCCGGTTGAGCCGGACCACTGCGGTGGGCTCCCAGTGGAGCAACAGGTCGTAGAGGTCGACAATGGACGCCCAGTCGGTGAGGTCGGAACGAGGCGCCCCGACATGCACCGCGCTGATCGACGCCTTCAACAGGTACGGGCCGGTCCGACCTGTCTGCTGGGCACGGTAAAGAAACATCACTCCGGTCGCCACCTTGGCCGCATCCCACCGTGAACGATCCTGTTCCTCAAGCGTGGTCGGAACGCCGTCGCCGTCCACTCGTGCCTCGCGGCGCGAGTCCTGGAAGTGCATCATTGCCGCCAGAGCCATCGGCTCGGGCTCGTCCGGGAGCAGGTCCACCACCACACCGACCAGCCGGAGGGCCTCGTCGCACAGGTCCACGTTCACCAGGTCGGGACCCGATGCCGACAGGTAGCCGGCGTTGAAGATCAGGTAGATGACCGCGAGCACCGCGGCCAGGCGATCCGGGAGCTCTGCGGGAGGCGGCACCCGATAGGCGATCCCCGCCTGGCGGATCTTGCGCTTGGCCCTCACGATGCGCTGGGCCAGGGCCGTCTCGGAGATCAGGAAGGCCCTGGCCACCTCCTCGGTGGAAAGGCCACCCAACGAGCGCAGGGTGAGCGCGACCTGAGCCTCGAGGGTGAGCGCCGGGTGGCAGCAGGTGAAGATCAACCGCAGCCGGTCGTCGACGATGGGCTCAGACCCGTCACCGGTGTCCCAGGTGATGGACAGCTCGCCCCACCGGCGATGCCGGCGCTCGTCCGCAGCCGCGCTCCGCAGCCGGTCGATGGCCTTGCGCCTGGCCGTGGTGACCAGCCATCCGGCCGGGTTCTCGGGCACTCCCCGGACCGGCCAGGTCGATGCCGCAGCCACCATGGCGTCCTGAATGGCATCCTCGGCGAGGTCGAAATCCCTGAGCACCCCGATCAGTCGGGCCAGCACCCGGCCGCGGTCGGCCCGGTAGACGGACGCGAGGGTCTCGTCCACCGAGCCCGGCGGGCCAGGGTCCTCAGGGCGTTCCAGAGCTACATCTCCGCGATGGGGCGTACCTCGACGGACCCGAACCGCGCCGACGGCACCATGGCTGCAGCACTGAGTGCCTGGTCGAGGTCGTCGCACTCGATGAGGTAGTAACCCGACATCCACTCCTTCGTCTCGGCAAAGGGGCCGTCCACGGTCAGGGTCTCGCCGCCGCGCACCCGCACCGTGGTGGCCATGTCGGGCCCTTGGAGAGGGTCACCTGTGAACGGATGCCCGCGCGATGCCAACTCCTTGCTGAATTCCGCATAGTCGGCCATCAGCTCGTCCCAGCCCGGAGCACCGGGCAACGGATGGGTCTCGTCGTTGTGGATGATCAACATGTAGCGCATGGCTCTCTCCTCTGTCGGTGTTGACGGCGGGTCACGCCGCTTCCCCCAATTGACGGTGCGGCCCGGTCTGCATCGACACATCCATCCCGACTTCCCCCTGGGTCCCCCGATTCTCTCACCAGGGCGCCGACGGGGGGAATCCACGTCGATGAAGGGACGGGTCGCCGTCGGGCGGATTCGATGGGACGGCACGGTGCACTCGATGTCCGTGGGCGATACTGCACGGATGGGAGAGCGAAACGTCTTGGGGGGCGAGCTGGAGCCGTGCGGCACCGACCCGGTGACCGGCTTCTACCGCGACGGCTGCTGTTCCACCGGGCCCGAAGACCTCGCCAGCCACACCGTCTGCGCAGTGGTCACCGCCGAGTTCCTCGAGCACCAGCGACGTATCGGGAACGATCTCTCCACGCCGATGCCCCACTATCGGTTCCCTGGGCTGGTGCCCGGCGACAGGTGGTGCGTCACTGCGGCCAACTGGCTACGAGCCCACGCCGACGGCGCCGCGGCCTACGTGGTCCTTGCCTCCACCCACGAGCGAGCGCTGGAGGTAGTTCCTCTCGCCGCACTCGAGGAGCACGCAGTCGACGTGCCCTCGGGGCCCGCGGGCCTCGAGGGTTGACTTCAGGCGGGACGCTTGCGGAGCGCCTTCTTCAACACCGACTCGTAGGCGTCCAGCCCCTCCCGGTAGAGCCGGGCCTCGGGCCCGGCCGCGATGCCCACCCGTTCGGGGATGATCCCCCAGATCGGAACCTTGGACTCGGTCCACCAGGCGATGGCTTCGTCGAGATCGTTGGTGCCCAGACGGGCTGCACAGATGATCACCCCGTAGGGCGTCCTGCCGCCGATCATCTCGAGGGTGGCTACCACCCGCGAGTACTCCACGCCGCCCGCTCGCGTCGGGACGACCACCGCGTCGGCCCGGTCCAGTGCAGCCCGGACGATGCGCTCGTCACCCGGAGGCGTGTCGACGACCGCCAACCCGCCGTGACCGGCCAGGGCGCGGGCCACGGTCCGTTCCGACGGCGCCTCCACCAGGTCCACCCCTTCGATCGGACTGTCCTCGAGCCACTCTGCCGACGAGGCCTGACGATCGGCGTCGATCAGCGTCACCGGATCCCAGCCCCGGTCCACCGCCGCTGCCGCCAGGTATACCGACGTGGTGGTCTTCCCCACGCCGCCCTTGACGTTGCTGACCACGATGTTCATCGCGTCAAACTGACCGTTGAGGGTCCGCTCCGGGCGGAATCAGTTCGGATCTCCTGCACCCTGGTGACGATAGCCGAAGTGTTTCTACATGCTGACCAGGCATTATGAATCGGCTTCGGCCGCCGGCCCATGTGCTCTGGTTGACGATAGATCGTCTGCCGATATAGTCTGACCGCTGTGGCCACCCCCGACCGAACGGCCAGCGACCAGACCACCCCATCGGGCTCGCTGGGCACCCTCGGTCGGTACGCCGGTCCGGCAACGCTCATCCTCTCGAGCCTGGCCGAGGGGTCCAAACACGGCTACGCACTCACCAAGGACATCGAGGCATTTGCCGGCGTTCGGCTCGCCCCGGGCACGATGTACGAGGCCCTCAGCCGGCTCGAAGGTCAAGGGCTGATCGTGGCCATCGAGAGTCACGACCGCCGGCGCCCCTACCGCCTGACAGCAACCGGGGCAACCGTCCTCCGCTCCCACCTCGACACCCAGCGCCGCGTGGCAGACGTCGGTCTTCGGCGACTGGCCGGCAGCTGGCGGGTCGCATGAACGCGAGGGCGGGCGGGGACGAACGGGCCAAACGCGCGCGGAGGCTCCTCCGTTGGTACCCGAAACGATGGCGGGTCCGATACGGAGACGAGTTCGCCGAGTTGCTCATGGCCGACTTCTCCGAGCGGCCACACTCGTGGGGGCGCAGTGGGAACGTCGCGTGGAGCGGCGTGGTCGCCCGGCTCGGCGCGGCCGGCCTCACCGGTCCGGTGACCGAGCCGTCCGAGCAGATGCGGGAGAGCCTGGTGGCGCTCGGTTGTGCGCTGGCCACCTTCCTCGTCTTCGCCACTTCCATGTGGTCGCAGTTGACCATCGGTTGGCAGTGGTCACGACCCGACACCCTCTCCACCACGGTGGCCATGGTCGTGATGTCGGTGGCCGTGTTGCTCCTCGTGCCGCTGGCGCTCCTCGCCGCGGTCCCCATCGCGTGGACACTCGTCAGGCGCTGTGCCCGCCGAAATCTCACCGGCCTCGCCGGGCCGTCGTTGCTCTTCCTCGCCGGTGGTGCGGTCCTGGTCGTCGGTGCGCTGCATTTCGGAAATGGGTGGCCGGGCACGGGGGGCCATCCGTGGCACCACCAGGGACTGGTGCCCGGCGGGGTGGCCGCGTTCACCTGGGCCTCCACCCTTTGGGTCTCCTCGTACTGGGCGCATCCGGGTGCGCTCCTCTCCTTCCCCACCATCGAGGTGGCATGGATGGCCATCAGTCCCGCCGCCGTGGCCTGCCTGGTGATCGGGCCAGCCAAGTCCGTTCGACGGCTCGAACTGTCACCGGCCGTCCTCGGGTACGAGACCTGGTTGGGTCGCGTCGCCACAGTGGCCATGTTGGGCTTCGTCACCGGCTCGTGTTTCTGGCTGGTGGACGGCGGCCCCGGACCCCGCAACCTCTTCCATGCCGGTGTGATCGACGGCGTCGGGCTCACTGTCCTCGCCGCCGCACTGGCAGTGGCCCACACCGCCACCGGACGATCGCGCCGGGCACGCCGGACCCTGTTGGCGAGCACGGCGGACTGAGTCACCCAGGTGCAAGATCCCGAAGCGACGGCAACCGCCGATCCGAACGGTCATCCCCGTCCGGATCGAACGTGGTCCCGCCGACGCTTCCTTGCCCTTGGGGCGGGCGGGGCGGCAGCGATCGTGGTTGTCGGAGCAGTCGGGATCGAGCTCGTCAACCGGGGCCTCCTACCCGGCAAGCAGCAGCTCGATCAGCTCGACGGGGAGTGCTCCGTGTCGCTCGCCCCGTTCACGTTCTCCGCACTCGGACCAACCGTCTCGGGCCGATTCTTCTCCGCTGCCCGCAATCGGTCCGTGGGGTACACCATCGGCTATCCACCGGCTCATGGACCGGGTGAGCCGCTACCACTGGTAGTCATGCTCCACGGCTTCGGGGGGGACCACACCGACGCGCTGGCGGGCATGTCGCCGGCACAGGCGGTGGCGCTCACGAGTGGTGGCCGCCCTATCCCTCCCATGGCCCTGGTCACCGTGGACGGGGGTGGCGGGTACTGGAACCCACACCCGGGGGACGACCCGATGGCCATGCTCGTCAACGAGCTCATACCGATGCTCCGGACGACAGGCCTCGGACAACCGCCACACAAGATCGGGACCATGGGGACATCGATGGGTGGCTATGGCGCCATCCTCATGGCGGAAAAGCATCCGCATCTCATCGATGCAGTGGCTGCCATCAGTCCCGCCGTGTGGACCAGCTACGAGGAGGCGCGATCCGCCAACGCCGGGGCGTATTCCTCCCCTGCGCACTTCGCCGACAACGACGCCGTCAGCCACGCCGGGGCCCTGGCAGGCATTCCGGTGCGGGTCGCGTCCGGCAACGGCGATCCATTCCACCCGGGCGTCGAGGCCTTGGCCCGGGCCCTTCCCGCAGGTGCGACCGTCAATTTCTCACCCGGATGCCACAACGGATCCTTCTTCGCCCAGCAGGAGCCACCTTCGCTGGCCTTTCTGGCCCACCATCTGTCAGCGTGAGCAGTACGGTGCGGCTACTCCTCGCGGGCACTCAGTGGCAGAGGCCTTCATCGAGACGTGCCCGCGCCCGACCGAGGAGGTCGTCGATGCCCGACGCCACGGCCCTGGCCAGCACCCCGACGTCCGGCATCGTCTCGAAGTCCCCGGTCACACCGAAGAAGAGCTTCCCGTTGTAGGAGAGGATCGCGGTGCCGACACGGAGACCGTGGCTGATCGGGACGAAGGGCCGGTACTCGAGCATCTCGTGCCCGAGGCAGTACAAGGGCATCTGTGGCCCGGGCACGTTGGTGGTGACGGTGTTGAGTGAGTGCTGGCCGAAGCGTTGCATCGAGTGGATCACCATCCGGGTGAGGCTCCCCATGATCATCGGCGGGGCGAGGTTGCCGATCGACGTCGCCACCTCGCCCGCCTCCACGATGTGGGACGACTTGAGCCGGCTCATCTCATCGCGCACGGTCTCGAGGCGCGCAACCGGGTCGGCCAGCTGCACCGGAAGGTCGTAGAGCAGAGCGGAGACCCGGTTGTCCGGAACCCCGTAGCCGTCGTCGTGGCGAGTCGACACCGGCACAAGTGATCGGACGACGGCCGTGTCCACATCGTCACCACGCTCCATCAGCAGCGCCCGGTAGCCGCCGGCAACCGCCGCCAGCACGACATCGTTCACCGTGCCGCCGAAGGCGGATCGGATCGCCTTGACGTCGCCAAGGTTGGCCGACGAGTGGGCCCAGACCCGGTGCGGGCCGATCGGGCCTTCGATCGAAAGGGGTCGGGTCGGTGCGAGGCGTCGCATGAAACGGAGCGCTCCACTGAGGGTGGTGAGAGCCGAGCGCGCCGAGTCGATCGGATGGATGACGGACCCAGGGATGCCCCCGGCAACCGCAAGGGTGCTCGACACGAGGCCGCCCCATGCATCGAGCACCTTCAATGCCCCCGGCGGTTCGGCGTGGGGTGCCCAGGGCTGGGGCTCGCCGACCGCGATGTCCGCCTCGGGCTCCAGAAGAATGGTGAGTAGCTCGACTCCGGCGATGCCGTCGACCATGCAGTGGTGGACCTTGAACACGAGGGCCCACTGCCCCCCCTCGAGGCCCTCGACGAGCCACATCTCCCACAGCGGACGCTGGCGGTCCAATGGCTGGGACATCACCCTCCCCATCAGGCGGCCGAACGCCGCATCGTCGCCGGGCCCGGGAAGCGCCGTGTGGCGCAGGTGGTACCCGAGGTCGAAATGGGGATCGTCGACCCAGACCGGCCGGCCCAGTTCGAGCGGTACCGTGCGGACCCGCTGGCGGTAGCGCGGGATCAGATGCAGCTTCGACGCAACCAGGCCCTTGACGTCCTCGAACGGTGGAGGCGGGTCCTCGAATATGCAGGCACCCGCAATGTGCATGTGGACCATCCCGTCCTCGAGAAGCAGGAACTCGGTATCGAGCGCGCTCAGCCGCTCCACCACCCACCTCCGTTCTGACCAAGGCCCTCATCGCACCATAGGACCGGCGGCATCCTTCGGAACAGGGTCCTTCGACAGGAGTTCTCCGGCCCGGTGCGACGCCGGAACCCTTGCCCCGGGCGTCCGGCCTGCTCGAATCGTGACCTTCGACCCTAAACGTGGCCGCCGGATTGCCGTAGGTTCGAAGTGTGGCTCCGGACCTCGAGGAGCGGACGATGGGCGAGCGGACCGAAGTGTTCATGCGCGACAGCGACGCATTCTCGTGGTACCTCGAGAAGGATTCCGCCCTTCGCTCGACGATCGTTGCCATCGCCTGGCTCGAGCAGCGGCCGGACTTCGATGCGCTTGCGGCGCGGCTGGACCGGGCGACCCGGTTGAGCCCCCGCTTCCGCCAGCGCCCTGTCCAACCACCTGGGCGGCTCGCGGCCCCTCGCTGGGTCGACGCGGACTTCGACCTCTCACTCCACCTACACCGGATCGACTCCCCGAGCCCGCACACTCCCGCCACCGTTGTCGACTTCGCCCGGATCGAAGCGATGAGCGGTTTCGACCGGTCGCGACCACTGTGGCAGTTCACCCTGATCGGGCACCTCATCGGCGACCGAGCCGCCTTGGTCATGAAGGTCCACCACTCGCTGACCGACGGTATCGGCGGGATGCAACTGGCGACTCTGCTGTTCGAGATCACCAGTGAGTCCGACCCCGCAGTCGAGGCCCCGGTGACCGATGCCCACCAGCACGTTCCGGGCTCGGTCGAACTTGTCCGAGAGTCGCTCGCCTACGACTGGCACCGCGTCTTCGAGACGGTGCGCCACGGCCTTTCGGGAGCACTCCCCGCCGCCATCCACGTCGCCAGACGTCCACTCCGCTCGACGTCCGATGCGCTGGCCACTGCGCGGGCGGTCGGTCGGTTCGTTCAGCCGGTCGCCGACACCCTCTCGCCGACGATGACCGGTCGCAGCCTCGATCGGCACCTGGACATGATCGCAGTGGACTTTCACGACCTGAAGCAGGCGGGAGCCGCGGCGGGGGGCACGCTCAACGACTGCTTCGTGGCATCGATCACCGGTGGGCTGCGTCTCTACCACGAGCGCCATGGAACTGCTGTCGACGAGCTGAGGATCACCCTGCCCATCTCGATCCGCAAAGAGGGCGACCCCACTGGAGGCAACCGCATCACACTCGAGCGATTCACCGTACCCGTCGCGGTTGCCGAACCCGCCGAGCGTATGCGGCTCACCGGTGAGCGGTGCCGAGCTGCTCGGGACGACCGTGCGCAGCCGCTATCGAACGCAATCGCCGGCACATTGAACCTGCTCCCACCGGGTGTGGTCGGGAGCATGCTCAAGCACATCGACTTCCTGGCCAGCAATGTGCCGGGCATCGCAGTTCCGCTCTACCTCTGCGGAGCACCTGTGTCGGGGTACTACGCGTTCGGTCCGACGACCGGTTCCGCGGTGAACGTGACGCTGCTCTCCTACAGCGGGACCTGCTGCGTGGGATTCACCATCGATGCTTCGGCCGCCCCCGACCACGACGTGCTCATGGAGTGCTTTCGCCAAGGATTCGAAGAGGTCCTCGAGTTGGCCGGGGACCACCACCCGGTCGCCCTTCCCCTACGGGAGTACGGCTCGGGTCGCCCAAGCAGCGACGCCGCTCATCATGAGGAAGAGCCATGGAGGCACCGCCACCAGGAGACCGGGCTCTGCAATGAGTGAGACCTTTTCCGGCAATGCCCATTTGCCCCGACCGATCAACAGCGCCGTCACCAGCGCAGAAAGGGGAGTACCCGTTCCGTTCACCGCAGCCGATTCCGTCACTCGGGAATCCCGGGACGCTTGTGATGGGTCAGTCGATGACCGCCAGTAGATGGGCGCAGGCCCGCAACCGGGTGGCGGGACCCCGTTCGACGGATCTGCTACTTCCATTGTAGCGAGAGTGCGGTTTCGTCCAATCAGTAGATGTGGACGTGTCCCGGCCGACAGCTCAGGTCTGCACTGTCGCTGGTGAGATCAACGAGTGTGTGCTGGTGCGAGCCGCTCCACAACAGGTGTGGCACCTGTGACTCCCACTCAGCTCAGACCGATGGCGTCAGCGACTTACTCCAATACGGCCAGGTGGTCCTCGACGGTAACCAACCCTGCACCCATCGTGTTGATGGATAGATGCGTTGCGCCAACTTCGCGCCAAGCGTCGATTCATCGCTTCACACCATCCAACTCGCCACGCCAGTCGACGCGACCCTCCATGCCGATCCGGCCAGGATCACGGCCGACTTCCACGGCTGCTGCGGTGATTGTCTCGCGTGCCGTGTCGAGTTTCGGGCCGGGCTGGATCAATGGAAACCATCCGTCGGCCAGCCGGCCCATGCGCCGAAATTCCTTCGGTGACATGCCGCCGAACCAGATGGGGATCGGCCGCTGGATAGGAAGGGGAGCAATACCTGCACCCGTCACCTGATCAAAACGGCCAGTCGCCGTCACCGGCGGTTCTGTCCATAGGCGGCGCAATAGCGCTACCTGTTCCTCGATCCGACGACCCCGAACCGTAAAGTCTTGCCCGAGTGCCTCGTACTCCACGGGATTCCATCCGACACCCACCCCGAGTCGGAACTTCCCGTTGGTCAGCAAGTCGACCTCTGCGGCCTGCTTCGCGACGAGAACCGTGGGTCGCTGGGGCAGGATCGTGATTCCTGTGACCAGCTCCAACGACGTGCAAGCGGCAAGGTAGCCGAACAAGACGAACGGCTCATGAAACTCGGTGTCGATGTCATAGAGACCGCTCCAGTCCTTGTGCACCGTCGTGTCTGCGCCGACGACATGGTCATAGGCAAGGAGGTGCTGGTATCCCATCTGTTCCACACCTTGGCCGTATGAGCGCACGGCACGCACATCTGCGCCTATTTCAGTTTGGGGAAGCACCACTCCGATTCTCATGGATTGGATGTCCTGTCTCCGATTCCTTCACTCAAGCTGCTCTTCGAATCAACGGTAGTGGTCGGGGTGCATGGCCGCACAGGGCCTTCTCACGAATGTTCGCAGGGGTGCCCGCGATCGGCCTGCTGAGCTTTCGGCGTCGCCAACCCCGCCGATCCCTACAGGAGGGACTGGGTGACGCCGGCGAAAGTCCGGATGCAACCCGGGTCTTCCCCGAGCGGGTCCCCCGACATGGCGTACGCACGCGAGCGCGAGCCACCGCAGAGGTCGGCGTGTTCACAGATGCCACACTGTCCTGCAAAGTCGGCGTCACGGATCGCACGTAGCAGCGGATCGTCGCGATAGATCTGCATGAGGCTCTTCTGGCGGACGTTTCCGAGACGTACGGGGAGGAACCCCGATGGATAGACGTCCCCGTTCGCTGCGACGAAGACGATGCCTTTACCATCGCGGGTGGCAGCACTCGGGGCTCGCACTGGCGCTGTGGGTGGTCCCAACTGTGCGTAGAGCTTCTCCCTGAGCCGCAGGTATAGCTGCCCCTGGTCCAATGCCTTCACGGGCCGAAGGCCATCGACTCGCTTGCGTTCGAGGGCGACCCTGCGGAAGAAGGGCGCTTCAACGGTCCGTACCGTCATTCCGTACCGTGATGCATCGACGAGGAAGTGGCAGATGTCCTCGTTCTCGCGCGCGGTCGATGCCTCAATGCCGACGCCACGACCGGTGGTGATCAGGAAGAACACCTCCCAGATGTCGACCTGCAACACGTGCATAAGAGTGGCGATGTCGGCAAGCTCACCGATGTTGGGCCGCATGACCGTGGTGTTGATCTGGATGGTGAGGCCATGGCGCTTCAACTCCTTGATCGCACGCACGGTGGCATCGAAATGACCATCGATGCCGCGCACCGAGTCATGGGTGTCAGGTTTGGATCCATCCAGACTCAGTGACGCAGTCTTCACCCCCTGCTCGCACAGGGCCCACAGCAGCGGCGTCGCCAACTGGGGGGTGACCGAGGGTGCGATGGCCACCGGCACGCGTCTCTGCTTGGCATGGGCGGCGATCGCGACGATGTCGTCGCGCATCAGGCAGTCGCCTCCGGTGAGGATCAGGATCGGTCGAGGCCTGCCGATCGCTGCCAGGTCATCGATCAGAGCGAATCCTTCGGAGGTCGAGAGCTCGTCTGGACCCACGTCACGCTGCGCATTGGCTCGGCAGTGGAAACAGGCAAGTGCGCATGCCTTGGTCATCTCCCAGAACACCAGAAGCGGGCGACTGTCGAACTGGCTCTTCAACTTGATGTCACCCGGGTCCGGCAGGTCTCCGAGGTCACTGACGCGGGTCCGCCCTGGCGCCACCGACCCGAGCGCGTCCACCTCGACGATCAGCCCGTTCGGATCCACGCATGTGGCGCCACGGCCCCGGGGTGTTCTCCGGCCGCCTCCTGCGTCGTGCCCCGCTCCGGGCGCAGTCATCGGTCGACCGGCGAACGGGGGGCCGACGCGGAGAAGGTCGAATAGGTCGACCTCCACCAGGCATTTTCGACCCTGGACAGAGCTGATCTCACCGGCATCGGTCCATTGTCACCGTGACGAGGCAGGCGGCGATAGGGCCATTCGTCCATTCTGGACGTCCCCTGGCCACGCCTGCCTTCGATCTGTCCGTTCTTCGACCAACTCTCGACCACCGGCACCCGAAGCTACCACCGGGTCGCCGCCTAGCGGGAGCTGGGCGCTCAGGCTGCTGGGCCGCTCGCCAGCTTCACGTTCGCCGAATGGGTCTGGCCGCCCTGGTCGGTCCACTGGAGCTGGACCGTGGCGCCGGGATGGTCGCCCGCCAGCAGTCTGGTCAGGTCGGAGGACGAGTTGACCGACTGACCATCGAGGGCGGTAATGACATCGCCCCCTGCCAATCCGGCCTGCTGTGCCGGCGAGCCCGAGAGGACTCCGTCGACAAGCGCGCCGGGCGTAGTGGCACCACCCGCGCTTCCATAGGCTCCCCCGCCGAATCCCCTCCCACCGCCGGTGCTGCTCGAGGGTTGGACCTCGACACCGAGGAACGCTGTTGCACCGATGTGCACTGTGGACGACCCGTGACCGGACTCGATCTGGTTTGCGATCGAAAGAGCTGTCGCGATTGGGATGGCGTAGCCCTGGCCGGAAGAGTCCTGGTAGCCGGAGCTCGCCGAGGCCGCCGTATCCATCCCGATGACCAGGCCTGCAGTGTTCACCAGCGAGCCACCGGAATCACCAGGTTGGATCCCCGCATTGATCTCGATGAGCCCGGAGAGGCTCTCGGTATTGCCACCGCCGCCGTCGCTGGCCGTGATCGACTTGCCCGTCGCGGTGATCGAGCCGCCCGCCGCGCTCGGGGTCCCGCCTGCCCCACCGGCGTTCCCGACGGCAACGACGGCTTGGCCGACGGCCGCTGTCCCGCTGCTGGCGGAAACGGTCTGCAGGCCCCTTGCGCCGGTCAACTTCAGGACCGCCACATCACCCGTCCGGTCGTAGCCCACAACTTTCGCCGTGTACGTCTTCCCATTTCCGACGTCGGTCACGCTGATGCTTGTCGCGCCGTCGATGACATGGTTGTTGGTCAGGATCTCACCGGAGGCGGTGAGCACCATGCCGGTGCCGGCCGCCTGCTCGTTCTGGTAACTCAGGTTGGTGTTGATATCCACCAAGCCCGGGTCCACCTTCGAGGCGATGGCGGAGATGTCCGAAGGTGCACCGGCTCCGGTCGACGAATTGCCCGACGAACCGGACCCGAATGGGGAGCCCCCGTTGCCCGACGAACCGGACCCGAATGGGGAGCCAACACCGGGGTTCGGCGCCGCGCTTGACACGGTGTGAATCGACCACCCGAGGTGGCCGATTCCGGCGCCCACCAGCATGGCGGCAACCGCGATCGACGCCACCGCTATCAGCGGCAGGCCTCGCCGCCTCGGGGAGCCACCGATCGACGGGAACTGGCCGGTCGGGTCCTGCTCGCCCGAGTAGGGAGGAGGCGGGAGCGGGGGCTGGGGCTGGGGCTGGGGCGAAGGAGGGTCAGGCAGGTTCGCGTACTCGTCGGCGACCACAGCGCCGTCGGCGCCGGCCGGGCTGGTCCCTGCCACATCATGCGAGCCAGCCGGGAAATGCGGTATCTCACTCATCTCCAACTACCTCCGGCTGCTGTCGGGACGGCCGGTGATCGCACTGCACCGTCACTGATTCATTGAAGACCCCCGACCTAAGGGAACGATAAGCCCACAGTAGGAATCTCCTAAACGCACTCGGACAGGTGCGGTCGGCGACCCCGCCGGCCTCGCCACTCGCCCCACTCGACCTTGCGGATCACAGTGACGACGGGCACAGGTCTGCTGGGTGGCTCTCAGTGTCCCGCTAACACCGTGACAAAGTCCCGCGTCCATCCGGCCTGATACTGGCCTGCCGGACGGTTCTGTCCGGGGATACCGGCGACCAACGGCGCGCCCGGGACCGGCGCCGCCGCAAGCTGAACCCACTCCGGGTTGATGTCCAGCTCCATGCCGGTCACAGCGCCGTCACCGATGAGGGCATCGGCCAGATCACTGGGCAGAGCATCCATGCTGGCTGCGTAGAGCAGGTTCCCGGTCCCGTCGTCTCCAAGGGAACTGCGGGCCACCACTGATCCGCCTCCGAGCGTGGGACCCCAGGCACCGATGCTGGCGATCTCGGGACTCGCCTGACCGCCGGCCACCAGCGGCGGCAGGTTCTGGCGAACGCTTGCCACCTGCTCACCCGCCATCGGAATGCCTTGTCCCCATACGCCGACATGAGCCGAACCGTCGGCATCGATGACCAGGCTGGCAATGCCGGTCTGCAGGGGAAGCAGTACCTGGCCGTTCAGCTCGATGCCACCCGCACCGGCACTGCTCTCGAATCCGCCGTTGAATGCAGCAAGGAGGACCGGGGCCTCGCCGGGACCGATCGTCGCTCCGCTGTCAGGTCCGACGTTGGTCGCGGCGACCTGTGGGTCCGTGCTCCCCACGTGGAGCGCAAATCGGCTCTGGCCCGAACGGAAGCGGAACACGGTGACGACGTGGCCGTCAGCACCGGTCACCGCCTGGGTATCAACGGCGATCGCTCCGTTGACGGTCGATACCGGAGTCCAGCCCGGCTGCTCAGTGGTAGTCGTGGTGGTCGGTGGAACCGTCGGCGGCGGCGCGGTGACCGTCGTCTTCGGTGTCCCGGTGACACCGGTGGAGCCAGTGGAGCATCCGGCAATCGAGAGGCTCGCCAGCATGAGGAGCACCACAGGCCGAATCACACCTGAACCCACGGCAGCCGGCCTTGGGCACCGTCTCTTCGGATGGCTCACGGGCGTTCAGCATACGAGCGGGGCAGCTTCACCAGGCCCCGCCCAAGTTCGGTCGATCGCGAGCACGGCACGGATGCTCCCCGGGGTGCCGTCGAAGATCGGAGGCCAGGTTCGACGATGCGGTGGGACTCCCGTGCGCTCCCGCAATGCCCCCCTACGGCACCTCCCCCGCCACCGACGTACCGATCCAAGGGTTCGGGGCAGGACCCCAGCCGACCGAGGACCTCGGTGGCGAACGAAGGACCCAGGCTGTGCCTCTTCTCAGGACTCGAGCTGGTGGCCGAGCAGCTGGACGGCCTCGATGAACTCGTCGATCATGTCGAAGACCACCTGGGATGCGCTTTTGGTCGTGTTCATCGAACCGACGATCTGACCGACGAAGTAGTTGGTCAGCTGCTCGGCCCCTGAACCGGAGCGGTACGCGGCCCGGTCGATACGCGTCAGGGCATCGTTGACCAGAATCGGCTGCAAGGGCATCCCCAGAGGCATCGGCGTCGCGGGATCGTCCCACTCCTCGGTCCACGCGGAACGAAGTTGGCGTGCCGGTTTGCCGGTGCGGGACCGTGACCGCACCGTGTCCGATGATGTGGCGGCGAGGAATTTGCGCTTCACGATGGGGTGCGTCTCGGCTTCCTCGGTGGTGAGCCACACCGATCCGCACCACACGCCTTGGGCACCGAGTGCCATGGCGGCAGCCATCTGGCGTCCACGCCCGATGCCTCCGGCGCCGAGCACGGGTACCGGGGCGACGGCATCGACGATCTCGGGTATGAGTACCATCGAACCGACCTCACCGGTGTGGCCACCCGCCTCGGCACCTTGGGCGATGACCACATCGACCCCGGCGTTCACGTGCCGTTCGGCGTGCTGGGCCTTGCCGGCCAGCGCTCCGATGAGACGGCCCTCCTGCTTCACTCGCTCGATCATGTGGGCCGGTGGCGGTCCAAGCGCGTTGACCACCAGAGACAGCCGGTGGGCCAGGGCGATCTCAAGCAGCGAGTCTGCCTGACGTTCCGAGAACGGAACAGCCCGGTCGCTTCCGTCACCGCTACCGAGCAGGGAGCGCGGTGCGTCACCGTCGGGAAGTGTCGGCACGTCGTACCGTTCCAGGATCTCGTTGACGAAGGCAACATGTTCCTTCGGGATGAGGTTCTCGATGTCCGCCATCGTGTAGCCCCCCGAGTCGGAACCGGCATACTTGGCAGGCACGATGAGGTCGACGCCGTACGGTCGGTCACCGACCTCGTCCTCGATCCAGGCGAGGTCGATCTCGAGTTGCTCCGGCGAATGTGCCACGGCACCGAGTACCCCCATCCCGCCCGCCTTGGTCACGGCGGCGACCACGTCCCGGCAGTGGGTGAAGGCGAGGATCGGTACGTCGATGCCCAGCATCTCGGTGATGGCGGTCTTCATATGGCACATTCCTCCTGTGCGGCGTGTTGCAGGGGTCGAGCGGCACCGCTCGGGTTATATTGACGGTCAGATGTTACCGTAGTTAGTATCACCCCATGAAGCAAGCGCTGCTGGCTCAACCCTTGCCCTCGGCACTCGACACCGCCTCGGCGCAGTACCTCCAGAACCGGGCGGACATGCTCGAGCAGCTGGCGGTCATCGACGACCTGCTCGATCAGGCGGAGGCCGGCGGCGGCCCCAAGGCGATAGAGCGCATGCGAACCCGCGGCAAGCTCCCCGTGCGCGAGCGCATCGCCAACGTGCTCGATCCCGACAGCCCGTTTCTCGAGATCAGCCCCCTTGCCGCCTATGACTCCGACTACACGATCGGCGGCGGCATGGTGGTCGGAGTCGGCGTCATCGCCGGTACCGAGTGCGTGGTCATCGCCAACGACCCCTCCGTACTCGGAGGTGCGCTCACGCCCTACGCCGCGAAGAAGTGGATGCGAGCACTGGAGATCGCACGCGACAACCGGATGCCGTATGTGAGCTTCGTCGAGTCGGCAGGGGCAGACCTCCGGGTGCAGGCCGACGATGGAGGCCGACGAGTGCAGACCTTCCACTTCGCCGAGAGCGGCCGGTTCTTCTACGACCTCATCGACCTGTCCAAGCTGCGCATCCCCACCGTGTGCGTGGTGTTCGGCTCCTCCACTGCCGGGGGTGCCTACCAGCCCGGCCTGTCCGACTACAACATCGTGGTCAAGGAGCAGTCGAAGATCTTTCTGGCAGGACCGCCGCTGGTGAAGATGGCGACCGGCGAGGATTCTGACGACGAGACGTTGGGCGGGGCCCAGATGCACGCCGAGGTGTCAGGCCTCGGCGACTATTTCGCCGACGACGAGATGGACGCGATCCGTTTGTGCCGCGAGGTGGTGTCACACCTCAACTGGCGCAAGCCTGGGCCCGAGCCTGCTCTGCGCTCCGACCCACCTGGACATGACCCCGAGGAGCTCCTCGGCCTCATCAGCCGCGACCTACGCCAGCCGGTAGATGTGCGCGATGTGATTGCCCGCGTCGTCGACGGTTCGCGCTTCGAGGAGTTCAAATCGAGATACGGCAGCACCATCGTGTGCGGATGGGCGAGCATCCATGGGTACCCGGTGGGGATCATCGGCAACAACGGGGTGATCTACCCGCGGGCGGCGGAGAAGGCCGCGCACTTCATCCAACTCTGCAATCAGATCGACGTGCCCTTGGTGTTCATGCAGAACGTGACCGGCTACATGGTCGGACGTGACTTCGAGGCCGAGGGCATCATCAAGAAGGGCTCCCAGATGCTCAACGCCGTTACCAACTCCACCGTGCCGCACCTCACCGTCGTCATCGGCTCCTCGTACGGCGCAGGTACCTACGGCATGTCGGGTCGGGCATTCGGCAACCGATTCACGTTCCTGTGGCCCACCGCGAAGATCGCTGTAATGGGCCCGAAGCAGATCGCCGGGGTGATGTCGCTGGTGCGCCGCGGACAGGCAGCTCGCAAAGGCCTCGAGTTCGACGAGGAGGAGGACCGCAAGATCGTCGAGATGGTGGAAGCGATCCAAGAGCAGGGCTCGCTCGCGCTCGTCGCCACTGGCGCAGTGAGCGACGACGGCATCATCGACCCGCGCGACACCCGAACCGTGTTGAGCATGTGCCTGTCGGTGGTCCGCAACCGACCTGTCGAGGGAACTGAGGGCTACGGGGTGTTCCGACTGTGACATTCACCACGCTTCTGGTCGCCAACCGTGGTGAGATCGCCCGTCGGGTCATCCGTACCGCCCATTCGATGGGCATTCGCTGCGTCGCGGTGTTCGTCGAGGGCGACGCCACGGCACCCTTCGTGTCCGATGCCGACCAGTCGGTCCGCCTGCCCACCGGCTACCTCGACGGCGCTGCCGTCATCGATGCAGCCCGGTCCACCGGAGCAGAGGCGATCCACCCCGGCTACGGATTTCTGTCGGAGAACCCGACCTTCGCAGCCGAGGTCACCGCGGCCGGGCTGATCTGGGTCGGTCCGCCGGCGGCGGTCATCGCCGAGATGGGCGACAAGCCCGCCGCCAAGCACGTCGCTGCAGCAGCAGGGGTGCCCACGCTCCACTCGGTCGAGGACCCACGAGACGCCGCCGATGTCGGCTACCCGTTGCTGGTCAAGGCATCTGCCGGCGGCGGCGGCAAAGGCATGCGCCTGGTCGCCTCACCCGCCGAGCTCGATGATGCCGTCGCCTCGGCTCGACGTGAGGCCGCCGGCGGCTTCGGCGACGACCGGGTGTTCCTCGAGCGCTACGTCGCGGCATCCCGCCACGTCGAGATCCAGATCCTCGGCGACAGCCATGGAAGCCTCGTACACCTCGGTGAACGCGAGTGCTCCATCCAGCGACGTCACCAGAAGCTCATCGAGGAGTCGCCGTCACCCGCGGTCGATGACGCGATGCGCTCCGCGATGGGCGAGGCAGCGCTGCATCTCGGTCGGGCGCTCGGATACCAATCAGCCGGAACGGTCGAGTTCTTAGTGGACGATGCCACTCGAGAGTTCTTCTTCCTCGAGGTCAACACACGCCTCCAGGTCGAACACCCCGTCACCGAGGAGGTCACCGGAATCGACCTGGTGCGCGAACAGCTGAGGATCGCTGCCGGCGAGCCGTTGGGTTACGAGCAGAACGACATCACCTTCAGCGGGCATGCGATCGAAGCCCGACTCTGTGCCGAGGACCCCGAGGCCGGGTTTCTGCCCGCCACCGGAACGCTCGTCGCCTTCGCCCCTGCCGACGCGCCGGCCGTCCGGTGGGAGTCGGGCATCAAGCAGGGCTCGGTGGTCACCGTCGCCTTCGATCCGTTGCTCGCCAAGGTCGTGGCCCATGCCCCAACCCGAACCGAGGCCGCGATGCGCCTCGCACTCGCACTCGAGCGGCTCCACCTCGGTGGCGTCACCACAAACCGTGATTTTCTAGCGGCGACCCTCCGCCATCAGCACTTCATCGACGGCGCCACGACCACCGACTTCATCGAACGATGCCAGCCGGCACGCACCCTGGTGCTCGGTGAGGCCGAACTGGCGTGGACCGCCACCGCCGCCGCCCTATGGCTCCAAGGGGAGAACCGATCGAATGCTCCAGTACTCGCGGAGCTGCCCAGTGGGTGGCGCAATGCGCGCCTTCCGGCCCAAGCTATGTCGCTACGCCATGGTGACCACAACGTGGACGTCACCTACCGGGCCCAGCGCGATCGGTCCTTCACCATTGGCCACGGTGCCAGGGCGTATGTTCATCGCCGGTCACCTTGGGACATCGACATCGAGATCGCCGGACGGCGCTCGACCGTTCGTGTCACTCGCGCAGCCGACCTTCTCTACATCCAATCTGCTCGGGGAACGGTCGAGTTCGAGATCGTCCCACGCTTCGAGGTGCTTGGCTCTCGCAGCCCCGCAGGGGGCCTCATCGCTCCCATGCCGGGGACCGTCGTCGAAGTACGGGTCGCCGTCGGTGAGCACGTCACTGCCGGCACCACCCTGGTAGTGATGGAGGCAATGAAGATGGAACACCACATCAGTGCACCGGCCGACGGGGTCGTCACCGAAGTCTTCGTGGGTGCCGACCAACAAGTGGACAACGGTGCCGCGCTGTTGATGATCGAACCGGACGGCATCGGACCGGACGGGTCGAGCGATGGTGGAGGGAGCCCCAGATGAACGAACCGATACGCATCGCCAACTGCTCCGGGTTCTACGGCGACCGCCTCTCGGCCGCAGCAGAGATGGTGGAGGGCGGCTCGATCGATGTGCTCACCGGTGATTGGCTGGCCGAGCTGACCATGCTGATCCTCGCTCGAAATCAGGCCAAACGTCCCGGGGGTGGGTACGCCCGCACCTTCGTGACCCAGATGGAGCAGGTGATGGGCACCTGCCTCGACCGGGGCATCAAGATCGTCTCCAACGCGGGCGGCCTCGACCCGGCCGGGTGCGCCGAAGCGATTGCCGAAGTAGCTGCCAAGTTGGGTCTGACACCGACGATCGCCTACGTGAGCGGCGACGACCTCCTGCCGAGGCTGGGCGAGCTGATAGAGGCCGGAATCGACCTGGCCCACTTCGAGTCCGGTGCACCCATCGGCGACGTGTCGCGCTTCATCACCGCCAACGCCTACCTCGGCTGCTGGGGCATCGTCGAGGCCCTGAACCGCGGGGCCGACATCGTGGTCACCGGCAGGGTCACCGATGCCGCCGTCGTGTGCGGCCCTGCCGCCTGGCACCACGGGTGGTCCCGCGACAACTGGGACCAGCTCGCCGGCGCGGTGGTTGCGGGGCACGTCGTGGAGTGCGGTGCACAGGCCACCGGCGGCAACTACTCGTTCTTCACCGAAGTGCCCGGCATGACACGGGTCGGGTTTCCATGGGCCGAGATCGCCACCGACGGTTCGTGTGTGATCGGCAAGCACGATGGCACCGGTGGCGAGGTGTCGATCGGCACCGTCACGTCGCAGTTGCTCTACGAAATCGGCGGCCCCGCGTACCTCGGGCCTGATGTGTCCGCTCGTTTCGACACGATCCAGCTCGAACAGGTCGGTGTCGACCGCGTGCGGATCTCGGGCACCAAAGGTGAACCACCTCCGCCGACACTGAAGGTCGCGATGAACGAGGTGGGCGGCTTCCGCCAAGACCTCGCGGTCGCCCTCACCGGCCTTGATGTGGAGGCCAAAGCCGCCCTGGTCGAGGAAGCCTTTTGGGCGGCGTGCCCCTTCGGCCCCGAGGAGTACGAGAGCGTCACCACCCGGTTGGTCCGCACCGACAAGTCCGACCCGTCCACGAACGAGGAAGCAGTTGCGCTGTGGCGCATCACGCTCAAGGACCCCGACGAGCGCAAGGTCGGTCGCGCGGTGGCCAACGCAGTGACCGAGATCGCACTCGCCACCATCCCCGGCCTGTTCGGCGTCGGGGGTGGCCCCGGTTCCGGTCATCCCTACGGCGTGTACCGACCTGCACTGGTGCCTGCCGAACTGGTGCCCCAGCACGTGGTCCTCGTCGGGGGCGAGCGTACAGTTGTGGACTCGGTAGCCCCGAGGGGTGAGGTGCATGTCGTCGGTGGCCACGGCCCGATGACCGCCGCACCAACGGGCCCCACCGCAAGGGCGCCGATCGGCCGCGTGGTCGGTGCCCGCTCCGGCGACAAGGGTGGGAACGCCAACCTCGGCGTCTTCGCACGGAACGACCAAGGGTGGGCGTGGCTCGACGAGTTCCTCACCACTGACACTCTGCGCAGCCTGCTCCCCGAGGCGGCGCCGCTGATCATCGATCGCTTTCGGCTGCCGGCGTTGCGAGCGCTCAATTTCGTCATCCACGATCTTCTCCAGGAAGGCGTTGCTGCATCCACTCGCCAAGACGCGCAGGCAAAGAGCCTCGGCGAGTGGCTCCGAAGCCGTGTCGTCGATATTCCGACTGCGCTGTTGGAGCCGGAATGACCTGGGTGGGAGGATCGCTCGAAGTGGCGTCGGCAGAACCCACCGAACTGCAGAATCGTCTCCGCTCGGTGAGGCCTCCGCCGGAGGTGCTCGACCGCCAACGCGAGCACCGCCTCACCGACCGCCAGCGCGAGATCCTCGATCACCTCGTCCAGATGTTCGACGACGGCTTCGCACACCTGACGATGGCCGAGATCGCATCCCGCTCCAACTGTTCCCTGCGGACCCTTTACGGTCTGGCCCCCAGCCGCGACGAGCTGGTCCTGGTCGTCGTGGATCGCTATCTCTGGAGGGTCGGGCGCAGCGCAATGGATGCGATCAAGCCCGATATGGAGCCCCTCGAGGCGCTGCAGGCGTACCTCGAGGCGGCCAACGAGGCAGTTGACGGCCTGACCGAGCAGTTCGCCCGCGACCTGGCCTCGATGCCGGCAGCACAACGGCTGGGTGACTTCCACGCCGAGTACCTCGTCGCGGCCACGCGGTGCCTCCTCGACCTCGCCGTCGAGCGCGGCACAATTCCAGCCATCGACACCGGAGCGGCGGCCCGGGTGATGGCGAGCCTCGCCCGCATGCTTTCGTACCCGGAGGTCATGCCGACGCTCCGATCGACTCCAAAACAGGCAGCCGACTCGCTGGTGGAGATCATGCTGCGCGGCATGCGCACGGCGCACGGCGTGACCCCGCAAACGTCCGACGAACAAACAGGAGGCCGACATGGATGAACTCGACGCGCTGAGGAACGATCTGGTGGCCGAGCAACAAGCCCTCGATGCCATCGTTGCCAAGCTGTCGGATGAGCAGTGGGCCTTGCCCACGCCGAGTCCGGGTTGGAACGTCGGCGATCAGATCGGCCACCTCGCCTACTTCGACGGCACGGCGGCGATGGCCATCACCGACCCCGAGGCGTTCGCCGCAGGAGTCGATGCGCTGTTCGCGGCTGTAGGCGGGATCGGCGTCGACGCGTTCACGCTGGGCGCCTTCCGTGCACTGTCGCCAGTTGATCAACTCGCGCAGTGGCGTGTCAGGCGGAAGGTCCTGGCCGAGGCGGCAGCCGTCCTCGCCGACGGGGACCGCGTCGCCTGGTACGGGCCGTCGATGGGTGCGAAATCGTTCCTCACCGCTCGCCTGATGGAGGTGTGGGCACACGGCACCGACGTCGTCGACGCGGTCGGGGCGACTCGCCCGGCCACCGATCGCCTGCGCCACATCGCCCAGTTGGGATACCTCACGAGAGGGTGGTCGTACGCGGTCCGCGGTGAAGAGGCGCCCGAAGGCGATATCGGCCTGGCTCTCACCAGCCCGTCGGGGCAGACCTGGACCTGGGGCCCAGACGGAACGGCCGAGACCATCGAGGGCTCTGCCGAGGACTTCTGCCTGGTCGTCACCCAGCGGCGCCACCTCGATGACACCCACCTCGTGGTGGGCGAGCTCAGCCGGCACTGGCTGGTCAGGGCACAGGCTTTCGCGGGCGGTCCCTCCGAGGTGCCCGCCCCGAGGAGCTCATGATGCCCCTCGTCGAGACCGACCTGCACGGCGGGGTGATGACCGTCACCTTGGCTGACGAGGAGCGTCGGAACGTGCTGAGTCGGCAGCTGACCAGCGAGCTGGTTACGGCCCTCGATCTCGCCGACAACGATCCCGAGGTTCGGGTGGTCGTGCTGACCAACAGGGGTACCGTCTTCTGCGCCGGTGCCGACTTGGCCGGGCGATCTGCTTCCGACAGCACGGCGACTCCTGTGGGCAACATCGATCCGCGAGCGCTGTTCGGGAGGTTCCGCCACTCGCCGAAGCCCTACGTGGGCCGGATTGCCGGACACTGTGTCGCAGGTGGCATGGGGCTGGCCGCTGCACTCGACATCTCCGTCGCGGTCGACCATGCCAGGTTCGGCTTCACCGAGGTACGGGTCGGCGTGGCGCCGGCCATGATTTCCGTTGTCTGCCTGCCGAAGATGCGGATGGCCGACGCCCAGGCAGCGTTCCTGCGTGGGCACCGATTTCCGGCCGCTGAAGCGGTCCGGATGGGTCTCATCAACAGCGCGGTGCCGGCGGATCGACTCGACGAGGAGGTCGGTGCAGTCGTGCGCGACCTGCTGGCCGGCGGGCCGCACGCCATCGCTGCGGCCAAGCAGCTGACGGCCGTCGTGCCCACTCTGTCCGAGGACGAGGCCTTCGACTGGACAGCAGAGTTGTCAGCCAGGCTGTTCTCGGGCGACGAAGCCCGCGAAGGCATGACGGCCTACCTCGAGAAGCGCCCGGCCCCGTGGGCCTTGTGAGACCGGTCGCTGCAGGCACCGAGGTGACGTCGGGACCCGGGTGAGAACAGAGGTACTCACCCGGGTCGGCCAGCTCGAGCCTCTCGTCGAGCCATGGGACGACCTGGCGGCCGCCCCGAGCCGGCCACGTTCGGTGCCTGCCTGGGTCATCAGTTGGTATCGCCACGCCCTGCCCCGCGGGGCCCGCCTGCGAGTCATCGTCGTGTGGGCCGGCGACGATCTGGCCGGGGTGATGCCGTTGTTCGGCCGCCGCAATCGCCTGGGCTTCTTCCGCTATCAGCTTGCCGGAACGCGCATGCTCACCGGAGTCGAGCCACTCGTCCGGTCGGGGACAGAAGAACAGGTACTCCCCCTGATGGCCGAGGTGCTGGCCGGGCTCACACCGACCCCGGACATCGTCCATTTCGAGTGCGTCGAGTCCGGTCGGCGTTGGTTGGAGCACGCCGCGGCACAGTGGCCGGGACGGCCGCCCGAGGTCATCAACAGCTTGACCCGATCACCCTCGATCCAGCTTGGTGACGGGTACGAGACGTGGCTCGCCACCAGGTCGCGATCGTTATGCGAGCAGCTGCGACGACATTCGCGCCAACTCACCGAGCAGACTTCGGGCCGTTCGTCCACGTTGACGCGCGTGCTGTGATCGAGCGGCTACCCACACTGGCCCGGCAGTACGAAGGTAGGAGGTCTGCCCGCGGCGGAGCCGGTATGACCCTCGACCGGCGCATCACCGAGATGATCCGAGATGCCGCAATCCGCCTGGACGGCTCGGGTCGGGTGTGCCTCACCACATGGGAGAGGCAAGGCCAGATCGCCATGGTGGATCTGGGCGTGGGTGCCGGACGAGAGATGAGCTCGTGGGTCCGCGGCTTCGATCCCGCCTGGGGCAGATTCTCCCCGGGCATCGTCAACCTGGCCGCTCTGGCCGAGCATACGGCGAGCACCGGGTACTCGGTGCTCGACCTGGGGCCGGGTGAGGAGTCCTACAAGGCCCGCTTCGCCGATGGCTGGCGCGGGGTCGAGCGCACCCTGCTGTTCGGACGGAACCTCCGGCCGTTTCACACCCCGGCCCAGCTGCTACCCCTGGAACAACGCGATCTCCTTGTCGAACGGGTCCAAGGATGGCGGGCGCGGGTCACTCGTCGTGGGGGCGGTGTCAACGGCGACGGCGGGCCTCTTCTTCCGCCGCGGTGACACACCCTCCAGCAGGGCAAGCCCGCTCACGAGGGGTACGTGGCCATCACCGAAGTCCGCCTGGGACCCGTTGCTTCGTACCCGGTCCGCATCTGTCGAGGAGTGGATGACCTCCGCTCGGTGCCGACCCATGCCGGTTGTGCTTCTATAAGGGAAGCGGCGGCGCGTTCAGACACCGTCTGCGGCTCGTCAGGAAGCAGGAGTTGCCATATGAGGGCTGTCAAGCACAGGGGACGTCGCACCGGTTCGGTGCTGCTCGCGTTGGCGGTGGCGGCCGTCGTCGGCATTGGCGTCGGCGTCGTGGAACAGCCGTTCTACCCCGACGCTGCTGGTGCTGCCTCGACTGTGACGGCGGGCCAGCCTGTGGCGTTCGGAACTGCGGGGAACTACGGATCCGTGGTCGGTGCCAAGCTGACCGAGCCGATCGTGGGCATGGCGGCAACACCGAGTGGCAGCGGCTACTGGCTGGTCGCCGCAGATGGCGGCATCTTCGCATTCGGTGACGCCAGGTTCGCTGGGTCGACCGGGGCCCAGCGGCTCAACCAGCCGATCGTGGGCATGGCGGCAACACCGAGTGGCAGCGGCTACTGGCTGGTCGCCGCGGACGGCGGCATCTTCGCGTTCGGTGACGCTCCGTTCCTCGGATCCATCGGCGGACAGTCACTCACCGATCCGATCGGAGCCATCGTTGCCACCCCGGACGGGCGGGGGCTCTGGCTGCTCCCCGTACCGCCGCCGCCTCCGGCCGGCGGACCCGCGGTCGGCGGCCTCATCATCTCCAACCTGGCGGAACTCCCCGGAAACATCTACCCGCGGGGTACCAAGGTGGCGGCGTTGACCTTCGACGACGGGCCCTCACCTGTGTACACGCCACAGATCCTGCAGGTGCTCACGCAGTATCACGTGCCGGCCACGTTTCAGGTCGTGGGCCAAGAGGCTGCCGCCACGCCGGGCCTCCTCGTCCAAGAGAAGGCTGACGGGATGACTCTGACCAACCACACCTGGGACCACACCGACCTGACCAAGTTGGGCCCGTCCGGATGGCCTGGTGAAGTGGACAGGACCTCGAACCTGATCACGGCGATCACCGGTCAGCCGGTCAAGTGCCTTCGTCCCCCCTACGGTGCCACCAACGGGTCGGTCGTGTCCCAACTGGCCCAGCGCGGATTGGGTGAGCTCATGTGGGACGTCGATCCGTCGGACTATCTCAGGCCGGGCACGTCGGTCATCGTGCAACGGGTGCTGTCCGCCCTTCACCCCGGAGCGATCATCGGAATGCACGACGGTGGCGGCGATCGGTCGCAGACCGTGGCGGCCCTGCCGGCGATCATCAGCGGGATCCAAGCCGCCGGGTACACACTGGTGCCTGTCTGCAACTAGCCCGAGATTCTCAGGCTTCCGCCGCTCCGAGGTTGGCTCCGCTGGTGCCTGGACACGGGTGCAGGAGCCGACACGACGGCCGGACACCACTCATCGCGGCGTGACCACCTCGATCGATGCCGCCAGCGCGGCCTCGATCAGCCGGGCGTCGTAGGCGACCATGCCCTCGAGGTCGTCACCGACTTCGAGGGCGGTGGCGAGGTGCAGCGCGTCGAGTGCCCGGAGTGCCGGCGGCAATAGTCGACCGGCGGCGAAGAAGGTCGTGACACTGGGAAGGACCGTCGAAACGGTTTCCAACGCGTCTTCGACGACGTCGATCCCCATCCCGAGCCGGACGCCCGCTCGTAGTGCCTCGGTGTGCAGCAGCTGTGACGACCAGACGGAGTCGTGAGATGCAAACCACGTTCGCATCGCTGCTGACTCGTCTTCGACCGTGATCAACTTGAGGAACGCCGAGGTGTCGAGGTACCAGACCACGCGCTTCAGCGATCGTTCCGCAACTCATCGAGTACCTCAGCCGTCCCTCTGGTCGTGGGCACCGGATCAGGAAGTTCGCCAGATGAGCGACGAGCCGATTGGACTCGACCGGAAGCGAGCAACGCACCTGCACCGGTGGCATTCGAAGGAGCACTCAGGACAGCCACCAGGCGCCCCCGATCGGTGATCCCGATGGTCTCCCCCCGCCCCACGCGTCGCAGTGCCGCCGACGCGTGCTGCTGAAGCTCTCGGACGCCGATCGTCTCCATATGCTGCAAGTGTAGTACGAGTTGTGCCTGCGACAACAGGATCCCTTCGCCACGTGGCACGACAAGGCGATCGCCCTCGATCGGGGCAGGTGGTCACTCGTCAGTGAGGGTGATGATCCAGCACCGTTCGGCGTGCACCCACCAGGGCTGTGATTTGAGCACGGTGTGACGGACGCTGGCGAAGATCGGCAAACTGGCTGTTCGGAAATGAGTGGGTTGCGGTCAGGGAGACCGGTCCCGCACTCACGATCGTTTCCTCGCCCACAGCGCCTGTCGGGCATGGCGCAGAGGGTTTCCGCCGGATCGGCGGAGCAACGACGTGACGATCACCGATCCCGCAGCCGGATCAGGCGGCGGTGATCGCTTTGGCGAAGGGTTCGAGGTTCCATCCGTTGGGCGACCCTACGGCATCGGGCATCGCCTCCCAACCATCGCCGTGGCGGTCGAGGTACCGGTGCTCTAGCTCTACCAACGTACGTTGATCGTCCTGGGCGGTGAAGGTTACGTGTACTTCACTTGTCTTGGTTGGGTCCATCTCGATCTGCCAACTGGGGTTGATATTCCAGCTGAAGGCAACGTGGCTTGGCGGGTCGTAGTCGAGAACGGTGGCCCACATGCTCTCTTTACCGCTCACCGCGCGGTCGATGATGTGTCCACCGACTCGCGGCTCAAAGACCATCTCCACAAGGGGCCCAGGTCATGTGGATCAGTCTGAGGGGGTCAGGTCAGACACCAATAGGTCGCCCTCTGTGCACGGCCCACACTTCACCATCTGATGACGAGGAATCTTGTCGATCCCAACGGTCACGTCGCCAGCAAGCCGCTACCGGTCATAGACCTCGCGGCGATGTCCAAGAGCCACAACCACGATCAAGAGCACGTCATCGGCAATGGTGTAGTTGATGCGGTAGTCACCCGCGCGCACGCGATAGCCAGGGCGACCTCGCAGAGGTCGGGATGCTGGCGGCCTCGGGTCGTCGGCAAGTAGCCCGATTGCGCCTTGAATACGGGGACGAACTGCCGGGTCGAGTTTTCGCAGTGCCCGGGCTGCAACGGGACGCAGCTCAATGCGGTAGGTCGTCACTTCCAGCCGAGATCGGCCTTCACCTCATCCCAGGGGATATTGGGACCTTCCTCTGCCATCGCTGCGTCGAAGGCCTGGGCGTCTTCGGCATCCTCGAGCGCCTCGATCAACTCCTCATACCGTTCGGGGCTGACCAGCACCGCAGCAGGCCGGCCGTAGCGCTCGAGGAACACCGCTTCGGTGTAGGCCGTCTCCACCGCCTCGGAGAGTCGTTCCCGAGCTTCGCTGACTGCCATCTTTGCCATGGGAAATATTGTACAACATCTCTACAGACTTGTACAGATCGCCAGCCACAATCGTACAGGCGGTTCGCGCACGGTTCCGATCGATGGTGCGAACGTGCAGGCCAGGGACCTCGGTGGACCTTGGGGGACACAACTCGGGCCGGCCTTCGGTCTCGGCGTGACTGCGTTCTCTCGTCTGCCTTAGAGCAGTAACACGGCTTTCCGGCTATACTGCACTTATGAGCGCCGACCACACATTCGTGACAGTCCAGAGCCGGGGAGTCATTGCGATCCCAACCGGAATTCGGCGTCACTTCGGATTGGATCAGCCCGGAGCCCAGGTTGAGGTCATCGAGCGCGACGGAGAGATCGTCCTTCGTCCGCACGTTGCCGTACCGGCGGATCAGGCGTGGTTCTGGAGCGAGCGTTGGCAGCGGCTCGAGCGTGAGGCCGACGACGCTGTTGCGCATGGGCGTGTCGCTGTGGTCACGGACGTCGATGAACTGCTGGCCGACCTCGATTCGTGAGATTCGAGCGCACCGACCCGTTCAAAGCCGACTATCAGCGACTCTCGGAAGACGAGCGCCTGATGTTCCGCGAGGCGGCCCGAGCGTTCAATGCGGCATCCCACCGATTCATCGCAACCAAGGATCCGTCGTCCTGGCCGGCCAATCTACGTGTCAAGCCTGTCGTCAATGCACCAGGCATCTTCGAAATGACGTGGAGCTTCAGCGGTCCAGACGGCCGAGCCACATGGCAATGGACGACGGTTCTTGACGACGACAGGAACTCGTGGCCCGCCGTTCGCTGGCGGAGGCTGGGCAATCACAGGATCTTTCGCGAGCCGTGATCAGGACTGGCGGCCACGGTCATTTCGGTCAAGGTGATTTCGACGAACACATCGACGGTCCGAGATCGACCGGAGCAAGAGCTGCCCCCAGCCTGTCACCCAGAAGCAGTACCGGTTCGTACAAGCCGAACCTGGTGGACCTTGGGGAACACGATACGAACCGGCATATTGGCGTCGGCGGTCCGGTGTTCGCCCTGTGCTGCTGACTTCGACCAGGGGGATCAGACCGTGTCACTTCACTACAGGAGCGCAGAAAGCTCTTCTGGGGAGATCCCGGCTTGACGTAGAACAGACCGCAGCGTCCCTCGAGCAAGTTCCTTGTGGAGCGGCACGATGGCAACCCGACCATCGTCGTGACGCAGTTTGGCGTGGCTGCCACGTTGACTGACCCGAACGAAGCCCACCTTGGCCAGAGCTCGGACTGCTTCTGCTCCAGAGAGAACCGGAAGAGCCGGACTCACGCAGTGAGGCGCAAGGTGGCAATGATCGGTGGTTCCAAACCGTCGGGGAGAACCTCGTCCTCGAAGTAGAGCTCGAGGGCTTCTTTGAGGTTCGCAAGGGCCTCCTCGACCGTCTCGCCCTGGCTCGCGACCTCGACGTCCAGGCACCGTGCCACGTACCAGGGATCCTCGTGGGTGATCGCCGCCGTGAATTCCATGGGACCCACTTTACCGGCGGTTCGCTCACCGTTCCGATTGAACTTGTCGGGGCTTACTCGAATCTTTCCCGGACGTTGGCAGAGCTTTCTGACCGGCATTACTGAGTTCGTAGGCATTTTCGGGGGTCCGGCGTGACATCGTCCCTGGTCAAGGCATTTCGAGGTCTCGAGAACGCCGAAAAGCGT
>JADGOE010000036.1 GCA_017883135.1 Acidimicrobiales bacterium | reverse complement strand
TCTCCGGCTGACCGGTGGCGGCCAAGGTGGCCAGGGTCCGCCCGTGGAAGGCCTCCCAGGTGCTGACGACGGCGAACCGGCCCGGTCCGGCCCACCGGCGGGCCAGTTTGATGGCGCATTCATTCGCCTCCGCCCCCGAGTTGGCGAAGAAGACCTGGCCGCCGGCTCGCTCGCTGCCGCCACCGATGAGCCGGTCGAGGGTGACGGCCACCTCCGGCCCGACCGAGTTGCCGAACAGATTGGACACGTGGGAAAGGGTACGGGCCTGCTCTGCGATGGCGCCGGCCACCACCGGATGGGAGTGCCCCAGCGAGGTGACTGCCAATCCGGACAGGAAGTCGAGGTACGGCTTGTCGGCGGTGTCGTAGAGCACGCTTCCTTCGCCACGGACGAAAGTGACCGGAGGCTCGGCATAGTTGTGCATCAGGGCGGATCTGTCGATGGTGGATCGGGGGCCGGTCATCCGGCCGCCTTGACCATCGTGCCGACTCCCTGATCGGTAAAGACCTCCAGCAGCAGCGCGTGCGGGGTGCGGCCATCGAGGATGTGGGCACTGCCCACTCCGAACCGCACGGCACGGGCGCACGACTCCACCTTGGGGATCATCCCCCCGTTTGCCGCACCGGTCGACACCAGGTGGTCAAGATCCTCGGCGGTGGCTTGGTGGATCAAGGTTGAGGGATCATCGGGAACGGCCCGAAGGCCGGCGACATCGGTCAAGAAGACGAGCTTCTCCGCCCCCAGGGCGGCGGCCAGTGCCCCTGCCGCAGTGTCGGCGTTGATGTTGAAGGCCTGCCCTGACTGGTCCGTCCCGATGGTGGCCACCACCGGGATGAGCCCCTGAGCCAGCAACTGGTGCACGATCACCGGATCGACATCGACGACATCGCCCACGTAGCCGAGGGCCTCCGATCGGGCGGTTGCGGTGATGAGGTTGGCGTCCTCACCGGACAGGCCGACCGCCAGAGCACCGTGGACGTTGATCGAGCTCACGATGTCGCGGTTCACCTTGCCGACCAACACCATGCGGACCAGGTCGATGGTGTCGGCATCGGTGACCCGGAGGCCGTCGAGGAACTGGACCTCCTTGCCGACACGCTCCATCAGCGCACCGATCTGCGGTCCCCCTCCGTGGACCACCACCGGCAGCATCCCGACTGATCGCATCAGCACGATGTCCTCGGCGAAGCAGGCCAGGGCCCCATCCGCGTCGACGCTGCGCTCCCCCGGTTTGGCACCGTGCACATTGCCGCCGTACTTAACCACCACCACCTTGCCCCAGAAGCGGCGAATGTAGGGAAGGGCCTCCACCAGCACGGACGCCTTGTCCCCCGGGGCCGATGCGGAGGTCACCACGCCGGATTTCGCTTCTTCGCTCATGAGGTCGTCCTGTTCTCATCGATATACCCGTAGCCGAGCTCGACCCCCATCACGACGCCGTTCCCGTCCGCCAAGCCGAGCTGGCAGTGGATGTCGACCAGTGAACCGGCCATGTGGCTCGCCACCGCCGACGCATCGTGATCGACGCCGACTCCACCCCGGCACACCGCCACGCTCCCGTATGCGATGGCCAGGCGGTCCATCTCGAACTCCACCCCGGCGGATCCCAGCTCGCTGGCCACCCGACCCCAGTACGGGTCTTCGCCGTTGATCGAGCACTTGACCAGCAGCGAATCAGCCACCTTGCGGGCGGCCTGGTGGGCCTCGCCATCCGAGCGGGCCCCGGTCACCCGGACCTGAAAGATCTTCGACGCTCCCTCGGCGTCCGCCGCCATCTGACCGGCCAACGTCGAGCACGCCTCGGTCACCACGTCGGCCACCGCGTTGGGATCGGCGGGACCGGCCCGACCCGATGCCATCAGGACCACGGTGTCGTTGGTCGAGGTGCACCCGTCCACGCTCATCGAGTTGAACGAGTCGGCCACTGCGATGCGCAACAGATCAGCCAGTGGGCCGGGCTCGACGGCAGCGTCGGTCGTCAAGAAGGCCAGCATGGTCGCCATGTCCGGGGCCAGCATGCCTGCGCCCTTGGCCATGCCTGCCACCGAGAAGGCCGAGCTCTCGATAAGCACTTCCTTCCGTCCCGAGTCGGTGGTGAGGATGCCGGTGGCGGCGCGTTCCGCGGCCTCGGCGGAACCGGAGCGGGCGGCGACCAGCTTGGGGATGCCCGTCCCGACGGGCCCCATCGGAAGCGGAACGCCGATCAGCCCGGTGGAGCAGACCAGGACCTGCTCGACCGGCACCTCGAGCCCTGCCGCCGCAAGTTCGCACATGTGCTGCGCGTCGGACCGTCCACGGTCGCCAGTGGCCGCATTGGCATTGCCACTGCTGACGACCAGCGCAGCGGCCCTGCCGCCGTTGGCCGCCATGTGGGCCCGGCTGACCTGCACCGGCGCGGCTGCGGCCAGGTTGGAGGTGAAAGTTGCCGCGGTGGGCACCGCGGTGCCGTCCTCGGTGGCCACCAGGGCGAGGTCGAGCGCCCCCGATGCCTTGATCCCCGCTGCCAGTCCCGAGGCGACGAAGCCCCGGGGAGTGGTGATGCTCATGGATAGACCCCCGCGATCGGAAGCCCTGCGCCCTCGGGCAGGCCGAGGGCGAGGTTGGCACATTGGACAGCTTGCCCGGAGGCTCCCTTGATCAAGTTGTCGATGGCGGCGATGACCACGACCCAGCCCGTCCGCGGGTCGACCCTGACGGTGACCTGGGCACAGTTGGACCCGCTGGCCGCCTTGGTGGAGGGCGGGTCGGAGGGGACCACCACGAACTGCTCGCCGTCGTAGTGATCGTGGAGGATCCCCATCGCCGCCTCGGTGGTCAGGCCGCCGGGCTCGCGGACCGGCACGGACGGGAGCGCATAACAGGTGGCAAGGATGCCCCGCACCATGGGCGCCAGGTGCGGGGTGAACAGCACCGCTGCTCCGAGGCTCTGCTCCATCTCCGCGGTGTGGCGGTGGTCGAGCAGACCGTAGGCGACGAAGTCCTCGTCCACGGTGGCGAAGTGGAGACTCTCCTTCGGCGCGCGCCCCGCACCGGACACCCCGCTGGCTGCGTCCACGACGAACGAGGGCGCGGCCCCCGACGACTTGTCGTGCACGCGAGGTATGGCCAGCGCCCCCGCCTGCACCAGGGGGGCCAACGCGAGGATGGCGGCGGTGGGATAGCAGCCCGGAGCTGCGACCAGGCGGGCGCCCCTCAAGTCGTCACGATGGAGCTCCGGCAAGCCGTAGACGAACGCGTCGAGCAGGCCGGGGGCCGTGTGCGCCTCGCCGTACCAGGTCGAATAGAGGGCCGGGTCGTGGAGCCGGAAGTCCGCAGCCAGGTCCACGATCACGCCGGCCCGCGGCAGCAGTTCGGGGACCAGGTGCTGGGACTGTCCATGGGGAAGGGCTAAGAAGACCACGTCCAGGCCGTCCAGGGCGGATGCATCCGTGGATGAGTACGAGAGCGACGGATAGGCGGCGGCGAGCGACGGTGTGTGCCGGGCCACCGGTTCCCCCCGGTTGGTGGCCGCGGTGGCCACCGCCACCTCGAGGTCGGGGTGGCCGGCACAGAGGCGGAGGAGTTCGACGCCTGCATACCCGGACGCACCGACGATCCCGACCTTGAGCTTGGCCTTCATGGTTTCGGACCCATCCTGCAAGTATATTCACATTTCCGCATCATTATGCGCATTCCCTCTCCGCGGCGGTCGCTCGAGCCTCCCGAGGAGCGCCGATCACCACCCTTGACCGCGCCCGCACCACTGGATAGCGTCGACGTCACCGCACCCGATTCGCCGATCACGGGAAGCCCATCGAACGGCCCTCACCCTCCGAGCACGGAGATCTCCTGTGGTCCACCTTGGTCGCCCTCCCGAGCCGACCTCCGCGCCGAGCACCCTCTGCCTGGTCGAGGCGTTGCGCGAACGGCTTCCCGAGTTCACACCGGTCTACCTCGCCCTGGTCGACGCCTGCGGCGACGACCCCGGCGAACCGCTGATCCTCACCGAGCTGGCCGACTTCGTCGCTGCACGCCTGTCGTCCGTCGAAACCGAGGCCAACATGCTCCGGCGTGCCCTCGCCACGATCGAGGTGTGCGTCTCCTCTTTGTCCGCCGACGCTCACGATTCCGTGGACATGTTGGCCGGCGCATTCTTCGACAGCTTCTCCCCCGAGGAGGGTTGCCATCTGCTCGAGTGGCTCGGGCCGTGTTCGCGGGCGTTCCTCGAGCAGTTGGACTCCAGCCCGGCGGCGCCGACAGATCGCTGAACCTGCGGCCGCAACGGCTGCGCTTCCCGGTTCGGCCGGCACCGGCAAGTCGGGTGCGGCGCTCCCCGGATCAGACGATTGCGGTCGTTCCACTCACCAGGCTGACCTTTCCCGACTTGCTCAGGCACACTCTGACCGACACCGGGTCGCCGACCTGGGTATACGTCGACGTTCCGCCGGTCACCGTACCCGTGATGTCGAACTCAGAGCCTCCCTTGGCACAGGCTCCCGCCGGTGCCGGGGCGAGGCTCAGGGAATCGATCGTCGTCTGGCCACTCGTGCTCCACGTGAAGGTGTAGCCGCCCCCGAGCGCCGAACCCGAGGCCGATCTGTTCCCCTTCGATGCCGGGCTGCACTTGGAGAGGGTGATGGCGAAGTTGTACCCCGTGGTGACGGATCCGGACAGCTTCCCGCAGGTGATGGTGTAGACGGTCACGGTGGTGTTCGCCCAGGTCGCCACGAAGTTGGGGTCACCGCCGTAGGTGGCCGTGACGGTGTCGGCACCGAGCGGAGCGTTCGAGGCGGTGCACGAGCCGCTCCCTCCGGACAGGACGGTCGTGCACAGCGCCACCGTCCCGACGAAGAAGGCGACCGTCCCCGTCGGCGTGCCGGAGCCCGCATTCGGCGAGACAGTGGCCGAGTACGTGACGGGCGAGCCGGCCGTCGCACTGGTCGGACCGGCGGAAACGGAGAGGGTCGTCGGAACGAGCGGTCCGAACACCGTTGCGGACCCGATGATCACGCCGTCTCCCGACCCGGCCTTGCCCTGGCCGACCGCCTCACAGCCCGAGGTCGAAGCGCACGAGATCCCGCCGAGCGAGGAGACGTCGCTCGGCACGGTCTGGCTCGTCCACGACGCACCGCCGTCGGTGGTCGCGATGACGGTCCCGGCTGCACCGGTCGTGTTCGTTCCCACCGCCACGCAGTCCGCGCTCGATGAGCACGACACCCTGGTGAGACCGAAGATCCCGCTGGGCGCGTTCCGGCTGGTCCACGACCCACCGCCGTCGGTGGTGACGACGGCAACACCCACCCCGAAGAAGTTGTAGCCCACAGCCACGCAGTCCAAACTCGACGAGCACGACACGCCGCCGAGTTGGGTGCTTCCACTCAGCACCTTCTGAGTCGTCCAGGTCGTGCCGCCGTCGGTGGTGGCGATGACGGTTCCGGCGCTACCAGCGCCGTTGTACCCCACGGTGTCACCTACTGCGACGCAGTTGGTGATCGATGGGCACGAGACACCGAGCAAGTCGTTGACTCCGCTCGGCGGACCCTGGAATCGATAGCTCTTGAAGTTGTTGGTTGTGGTGACGATGAACCCCAGACCGACGCCCACGCAGTGCGAGGCAGGCGCACACGAAAGCGCGACGGGACCGAAGAAGGCTCCCGGAACGGTCCGGGTCGTCCAGGTCTTGCCGCCATCGCCGGTGACGATGGCCACGCCCGCACCCGTGTTGTCGTAGCCGGCAGCAACGCAGTGCAATGTGGTCGCGCACGAGATCCCAGCGAGAGATGCGACACCGGTCGGTTCGGCTCCGCTGGTCCACGACCCACCGTGCGTGATGGTGGAAGCAATCGATCCCGAACCCACGGCGATACACATCGAGAATGACGGGCAGGAGATCGCGTCAGGGGCCAGACCTTCCGAGAGGGACTGTGCCAGCCAGGTCGCGCCGCCGTCGGTGGTGGCGAATGCGATGCCGCCTCCGGTTCCGGATCCGGTGAAGGTGGTCCCCACTGCCTCGCAGCGCGAGACCGAACCGCACGACAGGCCGGGGAGGTTGTTCGAGCCGCTCGCCAGCAGGTGGGAGGTCCAGTTCGCTCCGCCATCGATGGTCGTGACGGCCGTGCCGAACCCGAGGGACACGCAGTTCGAGGCCGACCCGCACGCGACCCCGGTGAGATTGGAGACACCGTTGGGGAGGGCCCCGTCGATCCAGGTCTTGCCGCCGTTGGCGGTGGTGATGGCGACACTGGGACCCGAACCGGTGAACCCGATGGCCACGCAGCTCGAGATCGAGCCGCACGAGACCCCGTTGAGATAGGTGATGCCGACCGGGAGCGTCCCGGCCGTCCACGACGAACCGCCGGTGGTGCTGGTTACGACGACGGCGGCACCCGTGTTCGTAGAGCCGACTGCCACGCAGACAGTTGGCGACGGGCACGAGACGGCGGCGAGGCCGGTGACACCGCTCGGGAGGGTCTGGGCCGCCCAGGTCGTGCCGCCGTTGGTGGTGGCGACGATGGATCTGTATCCCACTGCCACACAGTCGGTGGGCGAGGCGCACGAGACGGCAGTGGGCTGCGGTGGTGCCGGGTAGCTGGCTTGGACGTTCCACCCCACCGTGGGAGCACTCGCCGGCGGTGCAGATGCGAAGGCGAGCGACGTGGTCCCTCCCGTGAGGCCCAGCAGCGTCACTGCCAAGGTCACCACCTGCGTGAGCATGGCCCGGGCCACCCGCGAGTGGGTGGCGTTCGTCACATTCCTCATCGCAGTACGTCCGACCCCTCCGCCTGGACCACCTTGCCGGTCCGCCGATCATTGCCGATTGGCATCCTGACAGAAGGAACCTTCGACCGCCATCGTCAATTCTGACTGGAGGGAACGGGCGTCAGCCGAAGGCCATCTCCACGATCGGTTGCCATCCGGTCAGTTTGGGGAACATGTCGTGAAACCCGCGGTAGTCGGTGGCGGAAGTGCCGAGCCGCCGGCCAAACAGGTTCCGCCGACACAGGACGGGGATGGACGAAACTGAGCGCGTTCGTTCTCCCTCCAGCAGGGAACACCGTGTCGTTACTGGTCAAGGTGCCACCCGCATGCGCGGCGATGAGCGAGAGGATGCTCATCCCTCCGTCAGAGGACACGCCACCGGTTGCCGTACAAGTGCCGGGCCATGAGCAGGACACGTGCCAGACCGGATGGCGATTCGCGTTGATCCACCACCGGTTCGGCTACCCGATCGCCACGGGTGTGTGCCGGCGCTCGATCACCATGCCCACGTCGACGCCCGGCCCGAGGTCGACCTCCCCGATGTCCACCTCGCCGTCCGGCCTCCCCTGCTTGATCCACCACTTGGCAGGCCAGTAGAGAAGGCCGCTGGCGGCGAACATGACGGCGCCGATCCAGAACGCGTGGACTTCTTGGGTGATGGTGCTCCAGACGAGCGCTACCGTGATCCCCAGGGGCGGCACGAAGATGCCGATGGCCCCGAACCACCCACCCGGTATCCGGAAAGGGCGCTGCATGAGCGGATACTTCTTGCGCAGCACCAGTAGCGCCACGAACTCGAGGAGCAGGCCGGCAAGGCCGAGGATGATGTCCGCGTCGAGCAGGGTGATGAAGTTGAGGGCACAGAAGACGGTGAACATGACGCAGCTGACCACGATGGCCCTGATCGGGGTGCCGAAGCGCGGGCTGGTGCGGGCGAGGGATGGTGGAAGGTAGCCGTCGGCGGCCAGCACGGCGGGAACCCGCGACCCGGATAGGAGGAGGGACGAGAACAGCCCGACCTGGGCGATCAGAGCACCCGCCACGACCGCGCCCTTCAGCCACGGGCCCCCGAGGAGCTCGCCGGCCAGGGCGAAGTCGCCGTCCTTCCACAGGCTCGGGTCCCGGTGATGGAGTCCGGATGCCAACGCGGCCAACATCGGGAGCAGGTAGGACATCATGATCAAGGGGATCGAGATGGCCAGGGCCAACGGGTAGTTGCGCTTCGGCCTGTCGATCTCCTCGCTGGCCGTGGAGATGGAGTCGAACCCCACGTAGTTCCAGATCACCACGGCAAGGCCGGCACTGAAGGCACCGGCCTTGCTCGACCCCGACAGCACGAAGGGGTGGAGCGGGTTCAGCCCGGGGGTGGTGAAGATCTTCCACAGGCCCAGGCCGGTGAGCACGACGAAGGGGGCCAAAATGACCCCGGTCAGCGTCGCCGAGGTCTCACCGACCACTTTGGCGTCCCTGGCGTTGAGGTGGCGAGGGGGATCATGAAAGCGATGGCGACCACCCAGTGGGCATCGATCGAGAACCCGCCGTTGAACGCGGTGAAGACCGCATGCTTCCCGCGGGCCAGGCCGGGGAACCAATTGGCCAAGTAGTCCACGAAGAGCACCGGGTAGAGCGCAGTGTCGAGGAACGACGTGAACCACGAACTCATGCCCTCGACGAAGGCGGCGAAGCTCCCCATGGCGACCTTCACCCAGTAGTAGTAGCCACCTTCGAGCGGGATGCCTGATCCGAGCTCGGCGTTCATCAGCGCACAGGGGACGGCGAAGATGATCGGGATGACGATGATCAGCAGCATCGCCATCCCCGGGCCTGCGCCGGAGATCGAGTTTTCGAGGCCGTAGGGGCCGCCGGAGACGCTGAAGTAGATCAGGCCGACCAGGGGGACGAGGCGCACCTGGCGACGGAGCACGCGCAAGGTGATGGCACCGCTTGTCAGCGGTTCGGACGCCTCGGATTCACCTGCCCGCAGATCGGTCAGTGTCGCCCCTTCCGGTTCGATCGATCACTCTGCCACACCGAGGGTCCGGCGTCGGTGCTCCGGAGCCGCAACAGGGACCCGTCCGGCAGCCGGCGGCACCTGCGGAGGATCGCTGCGGACCCGCGGATTAGGGTCGGTCCGGTGAACCGTTCCGCCGCCCTCGCCGATGCGGTGCCGGTCTCGTTCTGGCTCGATGACCCGGCTGCTCCCCCGACCAGTCCTCCCCTGGTGGGAAGGACCCAGGCCGACCTCGTCGTCGTAGGCGGCGGCTACACCGGCCTGTGGACGGCGCTGCTGGCCAAGCGCGCCGATCCCGACCGCGATGTCGTCCTGCTCGATTCGGATCGCTGCGGGTGGGCGGCATCGGGCAGGAACGGGGGATTCTGCGCCGCCAGCCTGACCCACGGGCTCGCCAACGGGGTCGAGCGATTCCCCGACGAGATCGCCACCCTCGAACGGCTCGGGAGGCAGAACCTCGGAGGGATCGCTGCCGCCGTCGATGAGTGGTCGATCGACTGCCACTTCGAGCGCACCGGAGAGTTGACCGTGGCCACCGAGCCCTACCAGGTCGAGGCCCTGCGCCAGGCAGCGGCACAGTCTCGCCAGCATGGCGGGAGCCCCCGGTTCCTCGACGCCGACGAGGCCCGGTCCGAGCTGCACTCCCCCACCTACCTGGCCGGGCTGTGGGACCGTGACGGATGTGCGCTGGTCCATCCGGCCCGATTGGCCTGGGGACTGCTCCGCGCGTGCGAGCAGTCCGGTGTGCGCGTCCACGAGCACAGCCCGGTGGACCAGATCGGCGACGACGGGGCCAACGGCCCGATGGTGCTGCGAACCGGCCACGGCGAGGTCCGGGCCCGCCAGGTGGCCGTGGCCACCAATGCCTTTCCGTCTCCCATCCGACGACTCCGTCGCTACGTCGTGCCTGTCTACGACTTCGTGCTGATGACCGAGCCTTTGAGCGAGCGCCAGCGCGCTGCCATCGGCTGGGAGCATCGCCAGGGCATCGGCGGGTGCGGGAACCAGTTCCTCTACTACCGACTGAGCCACGACAACCGGATCCTGTTCGGCGGCTACGACGCCGTCTACCACTACGCGAGTGCCATCCGACCATCCCTCGAACAGCGCGACGCCACCTTTTCGACGTTGGCGACCCTGTTCGCCCGGACCTTCCCCCAGCTCGAGGACGTCCGCTTCACCCATGCGTGGGCAGGCGCCATCGACACCTGTTCACGGTTCTGCGCCTTCTTCGACCGATCCTTCGACGGACGGGTTGCCTCGGCTGCCGGCTACACCGGATTGGGGGTCGGTGCCTCGCGGTTCGGGGCACTGGTCATGCTCGACCTGCTCTCGGGGGAGGAGACCGAGCTGACCGACCTCCGGTTCGTCCGGAGCAAGCCGCTTCCCTTCCCGCCCGAGCCCCTTCGGTCCGCGGGGATCCAGATGACCCGATGGTCGATGACGCGAGCCGACCGGCGAGGCGGGCGGCGCAACCTGTGGCTGCGCACCCTCGACCGATTCGGGATGGGTTTCGACTCGTAGGAGCGGGGCCGGCGGCCGAGTGTCAGCGCAGTACTGCCTGATGTGCCTGCTCCACCGCCCGGATGCAGCTCGACCGCAAGCCGCCGATCTCGTCGTCGGTGAGGGTGCGGTCCAAGGCGCAGAAGCGCAGCCGGAAGGCCAGGCTGCGCCCACCCTCGCCCACAGAAGGTCCGCGGTAGACATCGAATAGCTCGACCGACTCCAGCAAGTCACCCCCACTGGTCCGCAAGGTGCGCTCCACCGCTCCTGCCGGAATCGAGTCCTTGACCGAAAAGGCCAGGTCGATGTCGGAGGAGGGGAACCGGCTGATCGGACGCGACTCCTCAGGGCGACGTGGTACCCGTCGGCGATCGAGCAGCACACCGATGTCGAGGTCGAGCCAGCCCACCCGTCTGGGTCGCCCATCCGGATTGAGCAGGCCGAACCGGCCCACCAGGTAAGGGTCAAGCTCGCCGAGGACGCCGACGAATGTGGGATGTACCGAGGCGCCGGCGTCGCCCCCGGGCTCGGTGACGATGCTCACCAGCGACGCGGAGCGGTAGTCGTGGAGTACCCGGGAGGTCCGACCCACGCGGGTGTGGTCCCACATGGCCCACTCCGCCAGGCCCAGTGCCTCGGCGATGGTTCGCCAGGCAGCCACCGCGGTCCACGCGTCGTCACCGTCCCAGGCGAAGACGGCACTGAGGCACTCCGAGGTGTTGGCCAGTGGCCCACCCTCGGGGTCCACCGCGGGTCCCTCGGGAAGCTGAAAGACAGTCCCGACCTCGAACAGCCGCACGTCGCCCTGGCGCCGCTCCGTGTTGTAGAGAACCGCCCGCATCAGACCCGGGGCCATCGATGACCGGAGGAACCGCTCGGCCTCCACCAGAGGGTTGGCAACTTCGACATAGGGCGGGTCGAACCCGGCGTCGACCTGGTCGGACTCGCTGACGAAGGCCGTGGTCCATGCCTCGGTGGCACCGAGGCCGCAGAGCACGTCCTTCAACAACCTGCGGTCTCGCTGGCGATCGGTGAGTCGACCGGGCTGCGGCCACGCAGGCATCCGACGTGGCAGTCGGGCGAACCCATAGGTCCGGGCCACCTCTTCGGCGATGTCGGCCTCGCCCATCGGAAACGGCCGGATGTCCGGCCTATAGGTGGGTACCGTCACCCGCAGGGTGGAATCGGCATCCTCCGAGGACGGGGTGGCCTCGATGCCCAGCGGCGTCAGGAGCTCGGCGATCCCTCCGGCTGTGAACTCGGTACCGAGCAGGGCGTTGATCCTCGATGGCCGAACGTTCATCTCGACAGCGCCCGGTACATCGCCCACGATGTCGATGACCCCGGTTGCCACCTGCAGGGACGCGCCGCCGGTCCGTGTGAGGAGCTGGCAGAACCGCTCGGCAGACCGATCGATCCCCGCCGGGTCGCACCCCCGTTCGAACCGGGCAGAGGCCTCGGTGCGCAGGTTCAGGCGCTTGGATGTCCGGGCGACGGCCATGGGCACGAAGTAGGCCGCCTCGAGCAGCACCCGGGACGTGGACGTGTCGATCTCCGACGAAGTCCCCCCCATCACCCCACCGATGGCCACCGGCTCACCCTCGGCGTCGCAGATCAGGCAGTCCTGCCCGGTGTCGCCGAGGCCCGGACCGGGGCGAGCCAAGGTGCGCGCCACACCGTCCAGGGTGGTGACCAGCTCGCCCGGTCCGGCCCGCCGGATCACCAGTCCGTGGCCGGCCAGCCGGTCGAGGTCATAGGGGTGGGTGGGCTGCCCCAGTTCGAGCATCACATAGTTGGATGCGTCGACCACGTTGTTGATCGGCCGCATCCCCGCCAGGGTGAGCCGGCGGGCCAGCCAGGGCGGAGAGTCCGACACGACGACACCGGTCAGCACCCTTGCAGTGAACCGAGGGCACAGTTCGGGGTCGTCGACCCGCACCGAAGCCACCGTCTCGATCGGCGCACCAGGCACCGCAGTGCCCCCCGGGTTCGGACCACCCAGGTGGCCGAGCGCCGCAGTCTCGGGAATCGCGAACGGTAGCCCCAGCCTGGCGGCCAAGTCCCGGGCCACGCCTGCGATGCACCAGGCATCAGGTCGGTTGGCCTCGACCGCCACATCGAACACCACATCCGGTTCGATCCCCAGGGCCGTGGTGAGCGCGCAACCCACCCCGGCACCCTCGACATCGTTCAAGCGCAGGATTCCCTCGTGGTCGTCGGACAGCCTCAGCTCCCGGCCCGAACAGAGCATGCCGTTGGAAACGACGCCCTTCATCTTGCGACGACTGATCTCGAAGCCCCCGGGGAGCACCGCACCCACCGGGGCCAACGCCACCAAGTCCCCGACGTCGAAGTTCGATGCGCCGCACACCACCTCGACCGGACCGTTGCCGGAATCCACCACCACTCGTCGGATCCGATCTGCCCCCTCGATGCCGGTGACCTTGTCTACGCGCGCCACCACAACGTCGGCAAGGCCCTCTCCGACCGCCTCGACGCCTTCCACGACGAGCCCCAGGTCGTCGAGGGTGGCGGCCAGCACTGCCGGATCCCCCTCGAACGGGGCGAAGTCTCGGAGCCATGAAAGCGGAACGCGCACAGCTGTCCTCTCAGTTTCCGCGCATCAGAATTGGCGGAGGAAGCGGATGTCGTTCTCGATCAGTGCGCGCATGTCGGCGATCTGGTGACGCATCTGTGCGCATCGGTCGATTCCGAACCCGAAGGCGAACCCGGTCCACTCGTCGGTGTCGATCCCCACCGCGTCGAAAACCGCCGGATCGACCATCCCGCAACCTCCGAGCTCGATCCACCCCGTCATCGAGCAGGTTCGGCACCCCTCGCCGTGGCAGATGGTGCAGGTGACCTCGAACTCGGCCGAGGGTTCGGTGAACGGGAAGTATGCCGGGCGCAGTCGAGAGTGGATGTCGGGGCCGAAGTAGGCCGTTGTGAACACCTCGATGGTTCCGGCAAGGTCGGCGAAGGTGATCCCCCGGTCCACGACCAGCCCTTCGATCTGATGGAACACCGGGAGGTGGCGCGCATCGGGGGTGTCCCGCCGGTAGCAACGCCCGGGCATCACCGCGTGGATCGGAAGCCCGCCGTTGACCACGGCATCCTCCATCAGGTGGATCTGGACCGGTGAGGTGTGGGTCCGCAACAGCGTGCTCTCCGGCGAGCCCAGGTTGAGATAGAAGGTGTCCCACATCCCGCGGGCCGGATGGGCCGGTGGGATGTTGAGGGCTCCGAAGTTGAACCAGTCGGTCTCGATCTCGGGGCCCTCGGCCACTTCGAAGCCCATGCCGACGAAGACGTCCTCGAGCGCGTCGCGGGTCTGGGACACCAGATGGAGGTGGCCCCGCGCCGGCGGGGCCACGATCGCACCGGGAATGAACTCGGTGAGATCGATCCGGGCTCCGGCCATCTCCCGGGTGAGCTCCTCGAACGTGATCTCCGCCCGCCGGCGCTCGATGAGCTCCTCGATGGTGGTGCGGGCGCCGTGCAGCCGCCGGCCGAGCTCCTTGCGCTCCTCGGGATCGAGCCCGCCGAGGGCACGGTGTGCCTCGGCAATCGGTGACTTCTTACCGGACACGTTCGCCGTCATCTGGCGGATCTCCTCGGTCGACTGCGCGGCCTCGATGTAGGATCGCGCCTCGTCGACCAGAGCATCGATATCGAGTGCGTCGCTCATCTCGAGCTCGTCCCGGTCCCATCCGGGTGAGCAGTCGGCGCTACGTCCATGCCGGGCATCGTAGAACGCGGAACGGCCTCCCCCGCGGCGTTCGACCGCCCCGCACCACCGTCCCGCCGTTGGCGCAAGGCCTCGAAGCACAGCACCGCTGCCGACACGCTCACGTTGAGCGACTCGGCTCGGCCGGCCATCGGGACGGAGACGCCCACCTCGAGTCCATCTGCCACGGCACCGCCCAGGCCCGAAGCTTCGTTGCCGAAGACCATCGCCACTCGGCGGCTCCAGTCGAATGCCGTGTAGTCGACGCCACCCCGTACCACGGTGCCCACCGTGGTGAACCCCCAACCCTGCAGCGCCCGGACGACGGTGCCTGCCTCTCCTCCGATCACCACCGGAACGTGGAAGAGCGACCCGGCAGAGGCGCGGACACTCTTCGGGTTGGTCGGATCGACGGTGCCGTCGCAGCACACCACCGCATCGACCCCTGCGGCGTCCGCGGTCCTGATCATCGTTCCGACGTTGCCGGGGTCGCGGACGTCCACGCAGACCAAGACCATCGAGGCGTCCTTGACATCTTCGAGGCCGGCCGGGGCGAACCCGACAACGGCCAGGAGCGGTTGGGGGCTGACGGTGTCGGCGATCCGCTCCATCACCCCAGGGGCCAGGTCGAACACCCGGGCGCCTCTGGTGAACGCCCGCTCCATCACCTCGATGACCGTGGGGTTGCTCCGTCCCTCGGGGGCCACGTAGAGCGACTCGATCGGCGCACCGGCATCCAGGGCGACCGACAACAGCTCGGCACCCTCGACCACCACCGTTCCCTCTGAGCTTCGGAGGCTGCGCTTGCGCAACAGCTGCCGGACCCGGCGGACCCGCTGGTGGGTGAAGGGAAGTCCTTCCTGGGTCAGGAAACGGCCTCGACGCTCGAGCCGGCGACGGCGAGCGCCTCGTTGGCCACCTTGACCAGCGACGCGAACGCCTCCGGCTCGGTCACGGCCAGGTCGGCGAGCACCTTGCGGTCCACTTCGACCTCGGCGCGGTGGAGGCCGGCGATGAACCGGCTGTAGCTGGTGCCGTTGAGCCGGGCCGCAGCGTTGATCCGCTGGATCCACAGTTGGCGGAAATCACCTTTGCGGGCTCGGCGGTCCCGGTAGGCGTACTGCATCGAGTGCATGACCTGCTCGTTGGCGGCACGGAACGAGCGGCTCTTGTCGCCGTAGTAGCCCTGCGCCTGCTCGAGGATGGCGCGATGGTGCTTCTTGGCGTGTACTGCGCCTTTGACTCGGGCCATGGGATAACTCCTTCTTTCTTCTCTGAGGCCTGATCGAACTTGTGGTGTGTGCTGACCTTGCCGGCTCCGGTGGCGTTCACTTCGAAGTGGTGCGAGTGCGGCCCGGAAGCCTCACTGCTCCCGCCTCCCACACCGGGATTACCCGACACGACACGGACTGCCGCGACCTGGGGGTCGGGGAGAGCCTGACTGGGGAACTTCGTTCACCGCGGCAGGGCCGCGGGTACTACATACCGAGCATGCGTTTGACCTGTCGGACGTCGCCCGGTGAGAAGTCCGTCTCCCGACCGAGCCTGCGCTTGCGCTCGCTGGACTTGTGCTCGAGCAGGTGGGACCGGAACGCCTTGCGACGGCGCAACCGCCCCGATCCGGTCACCTTGACCCTCTTGCGGGCCCCGCTGTCGGTCTTCATCTTCGGCATCGTGCTATCCCTCTCCTTCGTTCTGCTCACCGGCCGGGGGATGGACCCCCGCCGCATCTGACGTCACGACATCTGCGCCGGCTGCCGGCGCGTCGTCTGTGCCTGGACTGGCTGCCTTCGTCGCTGCTGGTTCGATCGCAGCTTGTCGTGGTCCCTCGGTCGCGGCCCCTGTGGTCACCTCGCCGGCACCACCCGCCGGAACTGCGCCATTGGGGCTGGCTCCCTCGTGGCCCGGGCCCCGCGACGCAGCCGACTGCTTTGCTCGTTTGTCCGGTGCCAGCACCATCACCATGTTCCGACCGTCGAGCCGTGGAATGGCCTCGGGCTTCCCCATGCCGTCCATCTGCTCGGCGATTCGATCGAGGATCTTCTTGCCGAGTTCCGGATGGAACACCTCACGTCCGCGGAACATGATGGTGATCTTGACCTTGTGGCCCTCCTCGAGGAACTTGGCCACCTGCCGGGTCTTGGTGTCGAAGTCGCCTGGGCCGATCTTCGGCCGGTACTTCATCTCCTTGATCCCTACATGGACCGCCTTGCGCCTCGACTCCTTGGCTCGCTGTGCCGCATCGAACTTGAACTTCCCGTAGTCCATGATGCGGCAGACCGGTGGATTGGCACCTGGTGCGACCTCGACCAGATCCAGATCGAGCTCTCGGGCGGTTTCCAACGCCTCGGGCAGCAACTTGATTCCAAGCTGCTCCCCATCCGGGTCGACCAGGCGCACCTCACGGGCGCGGATGCGGTCGTTGATGCGAGGTTCATTTGTGGTGATGGTGGCTGCTATTCGACTTCACTCCCTGGCTTCGGGCCACGGACCTCCCGTGGCCGACAATAAGGAGCGGAGCAACCACCGGCCTGCACGACTCGCGTCGAGAACCGGTCCCATTGACCCGGCGCACACGTGATGCTGCATCGTGGCCGGGTGGGGGTTTCAAACCGCGAGACCCCGCTTCCTCGTCTATCAGTTGCTTTAGGCTACCAGTCGTGAGCTCACTTTGGACACCCGATGGCGAACGTCCGGTCGGACGACCCTCCGCGGCAGACGCCGCTGGGTCCCCTACAGACCGGGGGGAACCGGTCGACCACCGGGGCGGGGACCCCGGTCCGCCGCCGGACATGGACGAGGACGCACTCGCCGGACAGGTCGAGGCCATGCGGGCCGAGTTGGCCCGCTCGCCGGTCGAGACCGTGGTCGCCAACCACTGCTACGGGCTCTTCGAGTTGGCTGCCGTCTACCTCTCCCAGCTGCCTCCCCTCCTCGACCAGGCCCGCCTGGCCATCGATGCCCTGGGGTGCCTAGTCGGCGGCCTCGAGGGTCGCCTCGGGGAGACCGAGGAACAGCTGAAGGACGGCCTCAGCCAGTTGCGGCTTGCCTATGTGCAGATCGACGGGGCGCAGCGTGCCGGTGCCGATGTGGCATCGGCGGCCGGCGTCAACGGCGAGGGCCCCGCCGCTTCCGACACCCCGCCCGACACCGACGCAGACGGGTGACCGGGGCACCCGACGACCAACCGGCGGCCGGCTCCGACCCCTCCGTGCCGCCAGCATCCTCCTTCGGGTCGGAGGCTGTTCCTGACATCCGACCATCCGCCGGGTCCGGGCCGACCGGAGGCATCGACGCCTCGCGGGTACGCAGCTTCATCGGCCTGTCCATCGGCCTGGTGGGGCCCCGGGCCAACCTGGCCGTGTCCGGGGTACTCATCACCCTCTACGTGCAACAGCGGGCCTCGGGCGCCCTGGCGGTCACCTTCGCCCTCACCGCCAACAGGCTGCTCAGCTGGTTGACCTATCCGATTGCCGGGCGGCTCAGCGACCGGACCCGGAGCCGGGTGGGCCGGCGGACCCCCTACATGGCCGGAAGCCTCATCGCCATGGGCGTCTCCACCTGGATGTTCACCATGGTCAGCGGGTACTGGCTGCTGGTCATGTTCATCGTCATCGCCCGTCAGGCGGCCGCAATCTTCACGCTCACCAATGTGGCAGTGGTGCCCGAGGTGTTCGGTCGCAGCCGCTGGATCAAGGCCCTCCTCCTCACCACGCTCCTCGGCACCGTGGCCAGCCTGGCCATCAAGGGCACCGTGATCGCCACCTGGAAGCAGAGCGATCCCGCCACCTGGAACCTGCCCTTCCAGGTGGCCGCGGTGATCATGGTGGCGGTGGGCATCGCCGTGCTGGCCCTGGTGCGAGAGGCGCCGAGCGCCTCCTTCGGCGCTGAGGCCGACCGCAAGGAACGGGCCCGGCCCACCCTCGACGAACTGCGGGACATCCTGTCGGGACCCAACGCCAAGGTGCTGGTGGCCGGCTCCCTGCTGTTCTGGGCAGGGGTCGGGTCCACCGCGTATGTGGCCATCCTCTTCTTCCAGCGGATCCTCCACGCCGGGGCCAGTGCCCAGACCATCGCGGGCCTGGCGACCGGGCTACCGGTCTTCCTGATCGGGATCGCCCTCGGGGTGCCCCTCAGCCGGAGGCTGTCCCCGATGCAGTTGGCCATCGGCGGCCCGCTGATCGGTGCGGTCCTCGCGGGCGTGCAGTACTTCGACACCCACATCTGGCAGGCGGTGGTGCTGAGCTACATCGGCGCACCCTTCATCGGCGCCTACATCATCGTGTTGGCACCCTTGCTGCTCCAGCTGCTGCCCCGGGCCGGCGGGCTCGGGGAGCGGCTCGGCGTGCTGCTCTCGCCGTTCAACCTATGCAGCGTGATCCTCGCCTACATCGCCGCGGTGACCGTCGACGCCACCGGCAACTACAGGTTGATCTGGCTCTTTCCGGCCGCCACCGGATTGGCCCACGCCATCGTCAACTGCTGGCTCAAATTCCCCCCGAAGCGGGCATCCAGTCCCGACATGATCAAACGGCTGTGGGAGTGGAGCGTCGTCCAGGCCGAGTCCATGGCGGAGACCGGAATCGTTACCGGGCTCCTTGCCGCACCTCTGCTCGGGGTGGTCACCGAGGAGGATGCCGACAGCGCGGTGGTCATCGACATGGCCCGCAACATCCTGGGTAATCCCTATGCGGCCGACGAGGACGACTCCTCCGCCGTGATGCCGGCGCCCGAATACGGGCCACAGACGTCACAGGCGCCGCTGGGACCGGCCCCGGACCAGGCCCCGGACCAGGCGGGGGAGGGTCAGTCCGACCGGTCGGGTGAGGCGGGCTCACGCGGGGTGACCGGTGTCACCCACGTCGGTGGTGGGCCTAACGGTGGCCTGGGCGTCAGCGACCAGAAGTTGGGTCGGGGGCCACCCTCCACGGACGCCTCCGAAGGACCACCCGGCGGTGCGACCGGGGTATCGGCCACCGACGGGACGACCGACACCCCCCGTGGGGGTGGCCCCACTGGAGGGACGCCCGACGGAGGGGTCAGGCCGGCGGGGTCCACGGGCCAGGCCGGCGGCACCGCACCGGCCGACTCCGACTCCGACTCGGATCCGGCCGGCTCCGGCGAGAGCGACCCGCCGGCGGGCTGAGCGACCCGTTCCGAACGGTCACCGGAAGCAGCCCGTTCCTCCTCCACCGGCGAAGTGGGGGCCTCCGATCTGTACTCCTGTTCGGAGCCGAGCGTCGAGCCCGGGGCCACCACGCCCGGGAGCGGCCGTACGGAACGGGCCTCGAGGAGGCCGAGTCGTCCAGCCGCGATCCGGAAGGAGACGACGGCCCCCACGGCAATTCGCCGGGTGCCGTCAGTAATGGCCGTGCAGTGGAAAGGGATGACCCGGCCCGGTCCGTACTCGATCGACCCGAGGCCGCGCCGCTCGTCGAACTCGGCCACATCGCCGACCAGTGGGGCCCGGCCCACGGGCACACGGTCCAGTGAGCCGGTCGGAGGCGTCGCCGTCACCCCACGTCCCTCAGTGCACGATCTTGGACAGGGCCAGTTCGATGATGTCGGTGGCACCCCGGTCCTTCAGTGCCGGGATCAGGATGTTGATCTCCGATTTCGGCACCACCGTCTCCACGGCGAACCCACCCCCTCCGAACAGCTCGGAGACGGTCGGGGAACGCAGGGACGGCAACAGTTCGATGACCCCGGGCAGTTGCCCGGCCGCCACGTTGAGTTTGACCAGCACTTTGCCCCGTGCCTCCTGTGTCCCCTGCAATAGCGTCAGTAGTTGCTCCATCGCGTGGCGCTTGGCCGGGTCCCCCGACGACTCCGGGTTGGCGATCAGTTCGGTATGGGAGACCAGGAGGGTCTCGACGATCTTCAGGCCGGCGGCGCGCAGCGCCCGCCCGGTTTCGGTGATCTCCACCACGCAGTCGGCGATGTCGGGCACCTTCGCCTCGGTGGCGCCATAGGAGAGACTCACTTCGGCTGCGACCCCCTGCTTCTCGAGGTACCGACGGGTCAGCTCGGGGTACTCGGTCGACACCCGGAGAACGCCTGCCCTGCCGGTCGCTATGCGGGCCAGATCGGACACCGACGCCACCGCCGAGTCAATGGGGACCGCCAGCACCACCCGGATCGGGTTGGCGGTGGCCTTGGAGTACCGGAGCACCCCCAACGAGGTCACGTCGCTCCCCCGCTCTTCGACCCAGTCGCGACCGGTGATGCCGACGTCGAACAGGCCGTCTGCCACATAGAGCGGGATCTCCTGAGGGCGCAGGATGCGCACCTCGGCGATGCGCGGATCATCGATGGAGGCCCGGTAGTCGACCTCGGACGAACGAACGACACTCAGGTCGGCCGCAGCGAACAGCTCGAGTGTGGCCCGCTCCAGCGAGCCCTTGGGCAGCACCAGCCGCAGCACGGTCAGTTCCTCCCCACGGAGAACCCGACACGGGTCCCCGCAGACAGGGCGGAGACACCGCTCAACACGGTGACCGTACGGAGAGCGGTGAGCGCGGCCTCCCGGCCCTTGTTGGTCTCGTCGTCCTCCGAGCGCACCAGGGCCTGGTCGGCGGTCTCGGTGGTCAGCACGCCGAAGATGACGGGAATGGCGGTGTCGAGCTGCACCCGCTGCAGGCCCGAGGCGCACTCGCCGGCCACGAACTCGTAGTGGCCGGTGTCACCCCGGATGACCGCGCCGAAGCAGATCACAGCGTCGACCACCCCCGAGCCGGCCAGCCGCTGGGCGACCACCGGCAGTTCGAACGCCCCCGGCACCCAGGCCACGACGACGTCTTCGAGGTTGCAGCCGAGCTCCACCAGGGCGTCGAGGGCCCCGTGCAGCAGGCGATCGGTAATTCCTCCATTGAACTCGGCGCAGGCAAATCCGACCCTGATCCCCACCGAGGTGGGCGCCCCGTTGCCCGCGCCGTCCAGCGAGGTGCCGACCCGAGCCGCAACCCTCTCCTTGGCGTCGCTCGCCAGCACTGTCAGATCAGAGGACGTCATCGAGGCCTTCGAGTAGGTGACCCATCCGCTCGCGTTTGGTCCGAAGGTACTCGATGTTCTCCGGGGTGGCGACGGGCTGGATGCTCACCCGTTCCACGATGTCGAGTCCGAACCCTTCGAGGCCTCCGTACTTGGTCGGGTTGTTGGTCATCAGTCGCATGGTGGTCACGCCCAGGTCGACCAGAATCTGGGCGCCGATCCCGTACTCACGTGAGTCGGCGGGCAGGCCCAACTCGAGGTTGGCGTCCACCGTGTCGAAGCCCTCCTCTTGGAGGTTGTAGGCCCGAAGCTTGTGGGCGAGCCCGATGCCCCGACCTTCGTGGCCCCGCAGATAGACCAACACCCCACTCCCGTTCTCATCGATGGTGCCCATGGCCCCGTGGAGCTGGGGCCCGCAGTCGCAGCGGAGTGATCCGAACACGTCGCCGGTCAGGCATTCGCTGTGGACCCGGACGAGCGTGTTTGCCTGTCCGCGCACCTCACCCTTGACCAGGGCGACGTGGTGCTCCCCGTCGAGGACCGACTCGTAGGCGTAGACGGTGAACTCCCCGAAGTCGGTGGGGATGCGTGCGTCGGCAATTCGGCGGACCAGCTTGTCCTTGTGCCGGCGGTACCGGATCAGATCGGCGATGGAGATGAGGTGCAGCCCGTGCTTCTCTGCGAACACCTTCAGCTCGGGCAGACGGGCCATGCCGGTCTTGTCCTCGCTGACCACCTCGCACAGCACCCCGGCCGGGGACATCCCCGCCGCTCGGGCCAGATCGACGGCAGCCTCGGTATGCCCGGCCCGCTTGAGCACCCCGCCGGTCCGGTAGCGAAGGGGGAAGATGTGCCCCGGACGGTTGAGGTCGGTCGCTCGGGTGTGGGGATCGACCAGGGCCGCGATGGTGGCCGAGCGATCGGCCGCCGAGATCCCGGTGGAGGTCCCGTGGCGATAGTCCACGCTCACTGTGAACGCCGTCCGTTGCACTTCCGTGTTCGAGGTGACCATCAACGGCAGGTCGAGCTGCTCCACCCGTTCGGGGGTGAGGGGGACGCAGATCAGGCCAGAAGTGTGGGCGAGGAAGAACGCTATCTTCTCCGGGGTGACCGCGTCGGCTGCCATGATCAGGTCGCCCTCGTTCTCGCGATCCTCGTCGTCCACCACCACGACGATCTCGCCGCGCCCGATGGCCTCGATCGCATCCTCAACTGCTGAAAAAGGCATCGATCCCTTGTCTCCCTCTGTTCGGTGGCTCCGGTGTCCCGTCGGTCTCCGACCCACAGGACCAGCTCTTCTCTATGTCGGCTGAGAGCAGGCTTGCCTTAGACATTTCTCGACTCGAACGGTCACGGTCAGCCCTCGGGGGAGAATAATTCCACCCTCAAGTCGCCCTCTAGGCTACTCACCGACCGCACCCTCCCCCGCCACAACGCCCCGAGGGTGGGTGCCGCCGGTCCGTCGAACAGAGGACGGGCGTCGTCCCCGCCGAACAGTGCCGGGGCCAGGTACAACACGTAGCGGTCGACCAGACCCTCCGCGTGAAACGCGTGCGCTACGCGTGCGCCGCCTTCCACCAGCACCTGCAGCATCCCCCGACTTCCCAATTCGTCGAGGATCGTTCCGAGATCTCCACTCATCTCCATGGCCGGCAGGACGGCGGCGCCCGGCGGAGCATGGCCCAACACCACCCGAACCGGCTGGGCATCGGGCCCACGGAAGAACGGGTCCGCCGGCGCTAGGCGGACCGTCAGGCGGGGATCGTCCGACCGGACCGTTCCCGCCCCCACCACGACGGCGTCAGCCTGGGCCCGCAGGTGGTGGGCGTCGAGTCGGGCGGCCTCGCCGGTGATCCACTGGCTGGTCCCATCGGGGGCGGCGATCCGACCGTCGAGGGTCGCCGCAAGCTTGAGGACCACCCACGGCCGGCCCGTGCGGCGATGCTTCCGGTACGCCGCTAGCTGCTCGTCCACCTCGGCGTGGGCACACCCCTGGTCGACCTCGATGCCAGCCGACCGGAGCTCGGCGATGCCGCGACCGCTGACCAATGGGTCCGGGTCCTCGATGCCGATGACCACCCGCCGAATACCGGCTTCGACGATGGCATCCGTGCATGGCGGGGTCCGACCGTGGTGGGCACAGGGCTCCAGAGTGACGTACAAGGTGCCCGATCGGGCCCGGGCACCAGCGGCACGGAGCGCAACGACCTCGGCGTGGGACCCCCCGGCGGGGGCAGTGGCTCCGGCGAACCATGCCGGTTCGCCATCGACCCCGCCAGGCTGGTCCCCGGGGGCCGGCACCACCACCGCTCCTACCCAGGGGTTGGGTGAGGTGCGTCCACGGACCAGCTCGGCCGACGCCAGGGCGCGCCGCATCCACCCGCCGTCGTCCTGCCCCCCCGGTCCTGATCCACTGCTCAGGATGGATCGCCCGCCACAGCGTCGGCCGCGGCCGCAAGGATCCTGGCGGCGGCCTCGAGGGGGTGGGCCCGCCCGAAGACGGCGGAGCCGGCCACGAAGACGTTGGCCCCCGACCGGGCGGCCTCGACCACGGTGTGCTCGTCGATCCCTCCGTCCACTTCCACGTCGAGGCTGAGGCCGCCGGCGGCGGCGGCATCCCGGACCTGGCGCACCTTGGGCATCACCTCGGCGATGAACGATTGGCCCGCGAACCCAGGGAACACGGTCATGCACAGGACCAGGTCGACCATGGACAGGTAGGGCTCGACGGCTTCGAAGGGCGTATCGGGATTGGCAGCCAGACCGACCCGAAGACCGAGCTCCCGCATCTGACCCACCAGCGCCTCGGTCTCCCCCACCTCGACGTGGACCGTGCAGCCGTCGGCGCCGGCATCGCGGAACGGTTCGAGGTAGCGGGCCGGGTCGGTGATCATCAGATGGGTGTCGAGGAAGAGGTCGGTGTGCTCCCGCAGGGAGGACACCACCGCCGGGCCGACGGTCAAGTTGGGAACGAAGTGGCCGTCCATCACGTCGACGTGCAGCCAGTCGATACCGGGTGCGATCAGCGTGACGGCGTCGGACAGGCTGCCGAAGTCGGCAGACAGGATCGATGGTGCAACGCGAAGTGCACGGTCCGAGGTCGAGGTCACCATCGCGACCGAGCCTACCGGCGACTCCACCGGCATCGGTGGCCTCGGTGGTCTCCGGTGCGCGGCCACGCCGTCCCTGTCGCCCGGCCCGCGGCCTTCCGGTCAGTTCCCCAGGGCATCGCCCGGCCCTGGCCGCACGCCACGGAGCCACTCGAGCGCGGCCATCGGTCGCCTGCCCTCGGGCTGCACGGTGACCAGCCGGAGGCGCGTCCCCTCGCCGGCCGTCACCTCCACCCCGTCGAGGGTTCCGGGGCCGCCACCGGTCCCATCGGGCACCGCCGGCCCGTCGGGCCCGGTCGTCTCCACCGGGCCGGTGGCCGCAATGATCCGCAGCCGGCGCCCGCGGAACGTGGTCCAGGCCCGACCCAACCGGATCACCCTGCGGAGTGCGGAGGCAGGCTCCTCCCAGTGCAGCTCGAGCTCGCCCGGAAGGATCTTCTCCGCGTAGGAGGGAGCTCCGGCCTGGTCCCGGGCCGGGGGGAGCCCGGCCCTGCCATCCTTGAGATGCTCCACCAACAGTGCGCACCCGATGCCCACCAGGCGCGATCGGAGGGCATCGGCCGGCTCCTCTTCGCCGATGGTCGCGCTCTCCTCCGCGTAGATCATCCCGGTGTCGAGGCCCGCCTCCACCGCCATCAGACAGACGCCGGTCTCCGCGTCACCCTCGAGGATGGCCCGCTCCACCGGGGCGGCCCCCCGCCAGCGCGGCAGCAGCGAGAAGTGCACGTTGACCATGGGGAGGCGGTCGAGGACCGCCGAGGAGATGATCCGGCCGTAGGCCACCACCACCCCGAGCTCTGCACCGGCGTCGACCACGTCCTCGAGGACCTCCGACACCGGTAGGCCGAGCTCGATCGCGGCAGCCTTCACCGGGCTCGGGACCAGCTCGTTCCCACGGCCACGCCGCTTGTCCGGGCGGGTGACCACCAGAGCCAACTCGTGGCCCGCACCCACCAGCGCGCACAGCGGGGCAACCGCGGCCTCCGGGGTTCCGAGGTACACCAGGCGGGCCATGGGCGCCGACCCTACCGGGTCGACAGTCCGGCGGCTGGCGCCTTCATCGGAGGTGACGCCGCCTGGGCCGGGGGGGAGGTCACACCTCTCGTTGGCTGTCGGCCGACACCAGCTTGGCCTCCATGGCCGTCGTGTCGAGCCCCAGGGCGCGGTCGCGCAGCACCCGTAGTGCCTGCTTGCGCATGTCGTCCTCCAGACGCTCGACCATCAGCACCCCGTCGAGGTGGTCGACCTCGTGCTGGAAGACCCGCCCCAGGAACTCGTCCGCCTCGAGGGCGATCTCCTTCCCGTCGAGGTCGAAGCCACTGATGTGGACCTGCTTGGGACGGACGATGCCCAGGCGCAGGCCGGGGATGGAGAGGCAACCCTCGTCGTGGTACCACTCACCCTCGGCCTCGGCGATCGTCGGGTTGATCATGACCTGTGGTCCGTCACCGACGTCGTAGACGAACAGCCGCTTCTGCACGCCCACCTGCGGGGCGGCCAGGCCCACTCCCTCTGAGTCGTACATGGTCTCCACCATGTCATTGACCAAGCGGACCAGCGAGCCATCGACGTGCTCGACGTCGTGGGCGACCTGCTTCAGCACCGGGTCGCCGTAGACACGGACCGCATACGAGGACATGCACGACATTCTACGGGCTGGACCGCGCTCCCCGTCGTGGACGGCCACCGAACCGGCCCACCCGCCCGGGCGCGGCCGGCTGGCCCGATCTCCCTACGCGTCCGTCGGATCGACCTCCACCCGCAGCCGTTCGGCAGGCCGCGCCACTGCGGCCAGCGCGTCGGCCATGGTCCGATGATCCGGGGCTCGCACCAGCCATCGGTCAGATTCGGTGGCGGACACGCTGAGCAGATCGATCGCCCTCAGGCCGTCGGCGAATGCCGCGGCACCCGGTCCACGCAACTCGGCCAACGTCCCGAACGGTGGGAGGCCGAGCTCCTCTCGCACCGCCCGTTCGGGCACCGTGACCAAAGCGGGATCGGCGCGTGCCGCAGCCGCCAGTACCTCGTGGTCGGGAATGCGGGTCTGGACCAGCACCCTGCCGCCGGTGTCGCGGGTGCCCACCAATCGAGCAGCGCGAGCCAGTAGGGCCAACGTCTCCTCGCCGGCACCGAACCTCGGTGCGAGCAGATGTTGGTCGATGTCCAAGAACGCCACCACGTCGGCCCTGGCGATGCGGTGGAGCGCCGCCTCGGTACCGACCACCAGTCGCGCGGTCCCCGGATCCGTAGGGTCCGAGCTGCCGGTGACCTCCACCGCCTCGGTCCCGAGCAGCGCCGAGAGCTCTTCGGTGGCCCGGGTCACCCCGATCCGGAGCGACTTCATCCGGGTGGAGTCGCAGACCGCGCACACCGCCGGCCTGGTCTCCCCGCACCTCCGGCACGCCAGGGCGCCGGCCGCCTCCCCTTGGGCCACGGCCCCACCGCATCGGGTGCAGCGGGCCAGTGCACCGCAACCGGCACAGGCCAACAGCCGCGTCCTCCCGGTCCGGTTGAGGATACACACCACCCGTGCGCCGGGTCGCTCCAGCACCGGGCGCACCACCCGCACCAGGCGTTCGGAGAACAGCCCGGTGCGCGGGTCGTCACCGGTCCGGTCGACCACCTCGACCACCGGCCACCCCCTGCGCTCCACCGCGCGTCCGGCGGTGATCACGTTCGCCCCCTCGGACATCACCACCGACGGGCACGGCGTCACCAGGACGACCGGTGCCGCGTCCCGTCGTCCTCGCTCCACCACCACATCGACCGCCGACCATGTCGGCGCCCGCTCCTCCCGATAGGCCTCATCGTGGGCGTCGAGGACGACTGCGCCCAGGAGCCGCCCCACCGGCGCCCATGCCCCGGCCCGGGTCCCGACGACCACCGACCGACCGGCAGCGGCCTGCTCCCAGCCGTCGGGCATCAAGGCAACCGGAACGCCCACACCTCGCAGGCGGGCAGCCATCTGGTCGGCCCGCGCGTGGGAGGGCGCCAACACCAGGAGCCCGGCCGGCCCCACGCGGTGGACCAGCTCGAGCACCACCAGCACCGCGTCCAGGGCCGGGGGCAGTCGGACCACCGCAGGGAGACCTTGGCCGGCAAACACGGCGTCGACGATGGCCACCGACCCGCCGCCCGGAGAGGCAGGCCGTGGTGCGTCAGCGCCCGCAGGCGTCCCCAACCGGTCAGCCTGCGGCGGACGCCTTCGCCTGACCACCCGGGCCGGTGACGCGGTGCCGAGGAAGGAGGAGAGCGGGCCCGCCCACCGCCAGGCGGCCCACTCGGCCAGTGACACCACCGACGGTGGGGGGCCCTGACCGCTGGAGGCCGACAAGGGCTTCGGGGACACCCCATCGGTGACCGCGACACCGTCTTCGACCACCCAACCGCCCACCCGGCGCCCGTGGAGGCTGATGCGGACCCGGCTGCCCACTTCGATCTCCGGCGCAAGGGCTGCGGGGACCGAGTAGTCGAAGCGGCGATGGATGGCCGGCACGTCGGGGGCCACCCGGACGATCCGGTCCGGCAGTGGTCCAGAGGGGCGCCTCAGAGCCCGAGCGCCTGCTTCAGGTCGTCGGACTTCGCGGTGTCCTCCCAGGTGAACTCCTTTTCGGGCCGCCCGAAGTGGCCGTACGCGGCGGTCTTCCGGTAGATCGGCCGCTTCAGGTCGAGATCGCGCACGATGGCCGCCGGGCGCAGGTCGAACAGGTCATCCACCACGGCCCCGATCCGGATCGGGTCACACCGCTCGGTGCCGAAGGTCTCCACCAACACCGACACGGGGCGGGCGACACCGATGGCGTAGGCCACCTGGACCTCGCACCTGGTGGCGGCGCCGGCAGCCACCACGTTCTTCGCTACCCATCGGGCGGCGTACGCGGCGGAGCGGTCGACCTTGGAGGGATCCTTGCCGGAGAAGGCGCCGCCGCCGTGGCGGGCCATTCCCCCATAGGTGTCCACGATGATCTTGCGGCCGGTGAGCCCGGTGTCGGCATGGGGGCCGCCCAGCTCGAACACGCCGGTCGGATTGGCCAGGATCCGCAGCCCGCTCGAGTCGAGCTCGGGTGGCAACAGCGGGTTGATCACGTTGTCCCTGAGGTCGGGCAGCAACAGGGTCTCCAGATCCACACCCGGATCGTGCTGGGTGGAGATGAGCACCGTCTCGAGGGCAACCGGCCGGCCGTCCTCATAGGTCACGCTGACCTGGGTCTTGCCGTCGGGCCGCAGGTACGGCAGCACGCCGACCCGGCGGACCTGGGCCAACCGCTGCGCAAGTCGGTGGGCCAACCAGATCGGGAGCGGCATCAGGTCCGGGGTCTCGTCGCAGGCATAGCCGAACATCATCCCCTGGTCGCCCGCGCCCTGGGCGTTGAGGAGGTCCTCGCCCCCGGTACCCGCCCGGACCTCGAAGGCGTTGTCGACACCCTGCCCGATGTTGGGCGACTGCTCGTCGATGGACACGATGACGCCGCAGGTGTTGCCGTCGATGCCGTAGGCGTCGTCGTCGTACCCGATGTCACGCACCACCTGGCGGACCAGCTTGGGAATGTCGACGTAGGTCGACGTGGTGATCTCGCCGGCAACCAGAACCAGGCCGGTGGTCAACAGCGTCTCGCAGGCCACCCGGCTGTCCGGATCGTCGGTCAGCAGCGCATCCAAGACGGCGTCCGAGATCTGATCGGCCATCTTGTCGGGATGGCCTTCGGTGACCGACTCAGAGGTGAAGGTGTATCGGGTGCTCACGGATGGATCCATTCTGGTCGAGGGCCTTGGCCCGTGGCGGCGGACGATATCGTGGGCGCTGCTCGCACGCTCAACCCTGCTTCGTCGAGGAGGGTGCCCGGGTCATCGTGCCGACAGCAGCGCGCACACCCTATCCAAAATGGCGTCCGCCACCGCATCCTTGCTGCGCAGAGGCACGTCGGTCACCGATCCGTCCGCACCGAGGATGGTCACTTCGTTGGTGTCGTGATCGAATCCGACGCCAGGCGCAGAGACGTCGTTGGCCACCATCAGATCGACCCCCTTGTCGGCCAGCTTGGCCCTGGCCCGCTCGGAGACCCGTTCGGTCTCCGCCGCGAATCCGACCAGCACCTGGCCCTGGCGGCGGCGCCGTCCCAGCTCGGAGAGTATGTCCGGCGTCGGCTCGAGGATCAGGTCGGGTACGCCGTCGGCCTTGTGCAACTTGGAACCCTGAACCACTTTGGGTCGGAAGTCGGCCACCGCCGCGGCCATGATCACCACATCGGCACCTTCGGCCCGCGACAGCATGGCCGCCTCCATGTCGGCCGCCGTCTCGACCGGCTCGACCACCACCCCTGGACCTGCGGCAGGTTTGCCGGTCGTCACCAGCACCACCGCGGCGCCTCGCCGTGCGGCTGCCTCGGCCAGGGCATGGCCCTGTTTCCCCGAGGAGCGATTGGTGAGGAAGCGGACCGGATCGATGGGCTCTCGGGTACCACCTGCCGAAACCACGACCCGGATGCCGGCGAGATCACGGGTGCTCCGCCCACCGCCGGCCGTGCCAGCGCCCAGATGGTGGCCCCGTGGAGCGCCTCCCAGCAGGCCGAGCACCCGCTCGACGATCACCGAGGGGTCGGCCAAGCGACCGGAGCCGATATCGCCGCCGGCCAGGCGGCCTTCCTCCGGTGCGACCACCGTCACCCCTCGTGAGATGAGGACGGCCAGATTGTGTTGCACCGCGGGGTGTTCCCACATCTCGGTGTGCATCGCTGGGCACACCACCACCGGTGCGGCGGTGGCCACCAAGGTGGCGGTGAGCAGATCGTCGGCGAACCCGCCGGCATACCGGGCCAGCAGGTCAGCAGTGGCCGGGGCCACCACGATCAGGTCGGCGCGCTGGCCCAGACGGGTGTGGGGTATGGGCGAGGCCTCGTCCCAGAGGGTGGTTTGGGCCGGCTCGGATCCGAGGGCGTCGAAGGTGGCCTTACCGACGAAATGGGTCGCCCGCTCGGTGAGCACCGGCGCAACGTGGATCCCCGCATCCACGAGGCGGCGGCACACATCGACCGCCTTGTAGGCGGCGATGCCCGCCGACACGCCGAGCACCACGAACGGTGGTGCGCCCGTCGAACCCGGAATGGTGCCCCCCACTTCTGTCCTGTGCCCCGCGGTTCCCACGACTGTCAAGCCCGTCGTCCGTGACCGGATCTCGACCGCTAGTCGGCGGTCTCTTCCGAAGTCGGTGATGCCGTGCCTTCGGCCTCACCCTCGCCCTCGAGGAGGGCCACTGCGGCCGCCTCGGCGAGCGCAATCTCTTCGGGGTCGGGACGGGTGTAGGTCGCCTTGCCGGCGGCAACTTCTTCGAAGGCGATCGACAACGGCTTGCCGGAGGCGGAGGCCACCTGGGGCGGCACCACGACGCCGATGCCCTCGCCGAGGGAGTTGTAGTAGCTGTTCACCTGGCGGGCCCGACGGGAGGCCAGAGCCACCAGGGTGAACTTCGAGTCGACCTTGTCGAGGAGATCCTCGATCGGTGGGTCCATGAGCGTGTTCTGAATCTGGGCCATCACGATCCTTCGGGCACGTCGTCGGGTGTGGGGTGGGAGGCTCCGCCGGCATCGCCGACGGTTGGCCTGAGGGCATCGCCGCCCCCACGGGCAGCAGAGCGATAACGCTCCACTATACCGGCCACGTCGGCAGTGGCCTGTGCCACCTCGTGATTGACCACCACTGCGTCGGCGATCAGCAGCCCGATGCGCTCCTCTTGCGCCCCTGCCCGCAGCCGTTCGGCAATGTGGGCCTCATCGTCACCTCGGCCCCGCAGGCGTGCCGCCTGCTCATCGGCAGACGGGGGCTTCAACAAGATCAGGATCGCGTCCGGCCGGACCCGGCGAACCTGCTGGGCCCCCTGGAGGTCGATCTCCAACAGGACCTCGCGCCCCGGTTCCGGTTGGGGGATCGGGGTCCCGTAGAGGTTCCCGAGGAACTCTGCCCATTCGAAGAACCCCCTGGCATCCACCTGGGCCTCGAAGGTCGGGCGGTCTACGAACACGTAGGCGTCTGCGGGCTCGCCGGGCCGACGCTTCCGGGTGGTCCAGGAACGGCTGAGCCACAGCACGGGATCCTCGGCCACCAGGCGCGCCGCAACGGTTCCCTTGCCGGCCCCGCCGGGTCCGAACAGGACGAACATCAACGACTCGGGCCCAACGGGGGCCCGGGCCGAGCATGGTCTGTTCAGCGGGCGGTCTCGCGCAGGAGGGACTCGCGTTGATTGCTGCCCAGCCCCTGCAGGCGACGGCTCTCGCTGATCCCGACGGTGTCCATCAGGCGGCGAGCCTTGACCTTACCGAGGCCGGGGAGAGACTCGAGTACGGAGAGTACTTTCATCTTCCCCACCGTCTCGTTTCCGTCGGCCATGGCGAGCAGCTCCGACAGGTTGATCGAACCCAGCTTGAGCTTCTCTTTGACCTCGGCCCGCTCACGGCGGACCTTGGCTGCCTTGGCCAGGGCGGCCTGGCGCTGTTCGGGCGT
>JADGOE010000035.1 GCA_017883135.1 Acidimicrobiales bacterium | reverse complement strand
CGGCTCGACCGGCGCACTGACCCTCCAACAGCCGGTGGTGTCGATGGCCGCGACCCCCGACGGCGGCGGCTACTGGTTGGTGGCAAGCGACGGCGGCGTGTTCGCATTCGGCGACGCGACCTTCTTCGGTTCGACCGGGGGCGAGCACCTGTCCCGACCCATCGCTGCCATGGGTGCCAACCAGGCCGGCACCGGCTACTGGTTCACCGACACGGCCGGGCTCGTCTTCAACTTCGGGAGTGCCGGCTACTTCGGGTCGGCACCACCCCACCTCAATCAACCGGTCGTGGGCATGACCATCGGACACGGTTCGGGCGCTTCCGCGTCGGATCCGACCTACCCGTCGGGCGCAACCGGGTACGACATCTCGAATTGGCAGTGCAACGCCCCCTACCCTCCACCGCCCCACCAGATCGGGGTGGTGGAGGTCAACGGTGGGTCGAACGGCTATGTGAATCCCTGCCTGGCGTCGGAGGCGGCCTGGGCCGGGGGTGGGCTCAACCTCTACACCTACCTGAGCTACACGACCCAGTCGCCCGGGGATGTGGCGGCATGCAACAGCAATGTTTCCTGCGATGCCGGCTATGGAGCCGCCCAGTTTGCGTTCCGGGCGGCGCAGAATGCCGGGGTCTCCACCGCCGTCACCTGGTGGCTCGATGTGGAGAGCGACCCGTCATGGGTTGCCGACACCTCCCAGAATGCGGCATTCGTCCAAGGCACCATGCAGGGACTGCAGGCCGAAGGGGTTAACAACGTGGGGATCTACACGAGCCCGCTGAGCTGGTCGAACATCGTGGGGCCCTACCAACCACAGGTGCCGCTGTGGCTGGCCTGGTACACCGGCAATCCCCAGCAGAACTGCACGACCGGCTACGCCTATGCGGCAGCCCACGGGAACAACCTGCCGTCAGGGGGGATCTGGATCACCCAGTACGCGGTCAACACGTTCGACGAGGACTACGCCTGCTGAGCAGTCTTCGTGGCTCCCATGGGGCCCGCTCCCCCCGTTCGCGTTCAGACAGCCAGGTGGCCGGCGTCGTTGTACCCGAGCAGGCGCCACCGACCATCGTCGATCTCCCAGGTGGTGAGGGAGGCGTGGCGAGTCCGCAGTTGGAGCCGGGACCCCTCGAGCCCACCGGCCACCGGCACCTTGGCCAGCAACGACGCCTCGATCACCCCGGCGTGGCAGGCCACCACCACCAGTTGCCCGGCATGTCGCGACGCCACCGCGTCGAGGCTGTCCGCCACCCGGTTGACGAACCCGGTCCAACTCTCGCCGCCCGGGGCGATCGCGCGGCCCGGGTCGGCATCCCAATCGAGGGCCCCGAACTCGATGGTGAACTCGCCCCAGGTCATCCCGTCGGCCTTCCCGGGGTGGAGCTCGCACAGACCGCACTCGGTGATCAACTCGGGCACCGACCCACCACTGCCGTCTCGACGGTTGCCGACCAGCACCGGTGACAGCAGTTCGGCCGTCTCGATGGCCCGGGGCAGCACGCTGGCATAGAGCGCGTCGGCCCCGGCCACTTCGCCGGACTCCACCAGGCGGTCGCGGAGCGCCTCCACCTGCGCCCTGCCTGCCGGGGTGAGCCCTTCACAGCCGAGGGGGCCACCGCACACCCCAGACACGTTGCACACCGCCTCGCCGTGCCGGACCAGCACCATCCGGGTGGCCGTCGCCGACGGGGGCGGCACCGTACGGATTCCGGCCGGTGGGACCCGGACCGGGGCGTCACCGCCTCGGGCACCCGACAGGTCGTCGAATCCGCCGGGCCCCGTGGTCACGCCAACTCACCCACGAACTGCTCGAGTTGGCGGAGGGTGCGGACCTCGACCACATGGTCACAGTGGACGGCGTACTCGCCGACGATCGAATCGCCCGAGTTCCAGTAGGCCCGTGGCTCTGGATTCAGCCAGTAGACATGGCGCGCCCGGGCCTGCAGCTCCTTGACCACCCACGCCTGGGAGGCGTGGTAGTTGTTGCGGGCGTCTCCGAGCAACAACACGCTGCTGCGCGGTGTGATCTCCTCGCCCCACCGCTCCCAGAACACGGTGAAGGCATGGCCGTAGTCGGAGTGGCCGTCCACCCAGATGACGTCTGCCTCCGTATTGATCCGGTGCACCGCCTCGGAGGGGTCATCGGTGCCCTCGAAGAACCGGCTCACCTCGTCGATCCCGTCGATGAACACGAAGCTGCGGACCTTGGAGAACTGGGAGCTGATGGCGTGGACCAGGTGGAGGGTGAATCGGGCGAAGGAGGCCACCGAGCCGGAGATGTCGGCGATGACCACGATCTCGGGCTTGGACGGCCGGGGGTAGCGGAACTTGGGATCCACCGGAACCCCGCCGGTGGAGAGCGAGTGCCGTACCGTGGATCGGAAGTCGAGCGACCCTTTGCGGCCGTGCCGCCGTTTTCGGGCCAACCGGACCGCCAACTTGCGTGACAGCGGCTGCAGCGACTTGCGCAGGGCGACCAGCTCGTCGCGGGTGGCGTGCATCATGTCGATGTCCTCGGGCAGGGGCTTGCGCAACGACTTGGCCAGAGCCTCGCTCCCCCGATCGGCGACCAGCCGGCGGCGGATCTCGTCCTCGATCTCCTTGCGCAGCTGATCGATGCGGGACTGGTATTCGTCCCGCAGCAGCCGCTCCTCGAGCGCGGTGAGGGTGGCCGCGGGAGCACCCGGCTCCGGCGGTGCGTCCACGTTGAGTGAGGAGGTGGCGGAACGGGCCTGCTCGACGAGTCGGTCGAGCACCTGGTCGAGGTCGAGATTCCTGAGGGTGCGGTAGAGGTAGTAGGTCCCACCCACCGGTCGGCCTGCCTCCATGCCCGCATACCGCGACACCGCCTGCCTGGCCACGGCTGCCACCATGGCACTGTTGGCGCCGAGCAGTGCGTTGTAGAGCAGGTCCGCCAGCTCCTCGGGGGTCATGCCCTCCTGTCCCCCACCACCGCCTCGGCCCTGGCCGCGCCGGTTGCCCTGCCCGGCGAGCGACGCCTCCTCGTTTTCTCCACCGTCCTCGCCCCGGCCATCGGCCCGGTCCCCGTCTTCGGCGATCCGGTAGTCGGGGCCCCGCAGGGAGAAGTAGATCTCGAAGGCCGTCTCGTAGGTCCGCCAGTGGGTGGAGGACTTCACCAGGCTCGCCCCGAGCGTGTACTTGATCGCCTCGCGGTCCTCCATCGGGACATGGCGCAGTGCCTCGGCGGCATCGAGATGCTCGGTCAGGGACACCGGGATGCCCGCAGTCCGAAGCTCGGCCACGAAGCCGGTGAGGAGGTTGAGCATGGCAGGTGTTCCTCGAACTCAGTCCGGGGATTCCACCCCGACCAGCTCCTTGGCCGCCCGGTCGATGTCCGACCGGTACTTCAACAGGATGTGGAGGGTGTCCTTCGCCTGTTCGGCATCGATCGACTCTACCCCAAGCACCACCAGGGTGCGCGCCCAGTCGAGGGTCTCCGACACCGAGGGGGACTTCTTCAGATCGAGCGTGCGGATGGACCGCACGATGCGCGCGACCTGATCGGCGAGGGCCTGGCTGATGCCGGGCACCCGCGCCTCGATGATGGCTCGCTCGCGGTCGAGCTGGGGGTAGTCGATGTGCAGGTAGAGGCACCGTCGCTTGAGGGCCTCGGAGAGCTCGCGGGTGTTGTTCGAGGTGAGGAAGACCAGTGGGATCTGGGATGCCCGCACCGTGCCGAGCTCGGGGATCGACACCTGGTACTCGGAGAGGATCTCGAGGAGCAGAGCCTCGGTCTCCAGCTCCACCCGATCGACCTCGTCGATCAACAGCACCACCGGCTCGGTCGACTTGATCGCCTCGAGCAGTGGCCTGGTCAGAAGGAACTCCTCGGAGAATATGTCCTCTTCGAGCTGCTGCCACGCCTGGCCCGAGTCGGCTTGGATCCTGAGCAACTGCTTCTTGTAGTTCCATTCGTAGAGGGCCTTGGACTCATCGAGCCCCTCGTAACACTGCAGGCGGATGAGCCGGCTCCCGGTGAGTCGGGCGACCGACTTGGCCAGCTCGGTCTTGCCGGTGCCGGCCGGGCCCTCCACCAACACCGGTTTGGCCAGCCGGTCGGCCAGGAACACCACGCCGGAGATCCCGTCGTCGGCCAGGTACTGTACGTCGGCCAGGCCGTTCCGTACTGCGTCGATGGAGTCGAACCGGGGCGGTCCGGCCACCGGAAACCCGGTGGTGATCTCGTCGGAGGCCCGGCCCGTGCCCGTGGGCTCGGCCACGCTGCTCACGACCGCACCTGCCCGTTGCCGCAGACGACGAACTTCACCGAGGTCAGCTCCCGCAGACCCATCGGGCCCCGGGCGTGGAGCTTCTGGGTGGAGATGCCGATCTCCGCACCCAGACCCAGCTCCTCGCCGTCGACGAACCGGGTCGAGGCGTTGACCACCACGGCGGCCGCATCCACCTCGGTGGTGAACCGGGTGGCGGCAGCCAGGTCGCCGGTGATGATGGCCTCGGAGTGCCCCGAGCCGAACCGAGCGATGTGGTCGATGGCCCCGTCGAGGTCGTCGACCACCGCCACCGAGAGCTTCATCCCGAGGAACTCGGTGGCGAAGTCCACCTCGGTGGCCTCGGCGATGTCGGGGAGCACCGAACGGGTGGCGGCGTCGCCCACCAGGGTCACCCCGGGGAGCGCGTCGGGTAGCCGGGGCAGGAACGCTCCGGCAACCGAGCGGTGGACCAGAAGGGTCTCCGCCGCATTGCAGACCCCCGGTCGTTGGGTCTTGGCATTCACCACCACGGCCTCGGCCATCGAGAGATCAGCGGCAGCATCCACATAGACGTGGCAATTGCCCGACCCATCCAGCACATAGGGAACGGTGGCGTGCTCGAGGACCGATGCCAACAGGGACGGCCCACCGCGCGGGATCAGGCAGTCGATGAGACCATCCAGCTGCATGAAGGCCACCGCCGAGGCACGGCTGGTGTCCTCCACCAGGCCCACCGACTCGATGGGCAGCCCGGCCTTCTCGAGCCCGTCGCGGAGCACTCCGGCGATGGCGATATTGGAGGAGATGGCCGACGACGAGCCCCGCAGGAGCACCGCGTTCCCTGACTTGAGGCACAACCCCGCGGCGTCACTGGTCACGTTGGGACGGTTCTCGTAGATGATCCCGACCACCCCCAGCGGGACCCGCACCCGTTCCACCCGGAGCCCGTTCGGGCGGACCCAGCCGTCGACGACCTCACCCACCGGGTCGGGCAGGCCCGCCACGTTGCGCAGTCCGCCGGCCATGGCGGTGACCCGTTGACCGTTCAGGCGCAGCCGATCGAGGGAGGTCGCATCGGCACCGGACTCCTCGGCCCGCGTTACGTCGGTGGCATTGGCCTCGAGGATGTTGCCGGTCCGCTCCTCGAGGAGGTCCGCCGAGCGGCGCAGAGCCTCGTTACGGGCGGCCGAGGAGGCGCCGGCCAGGCGCCGGCTGGCCACCTTGGCACGTCGGCCCATCTCGACGAGTGACACGGGGGAACTGGTGGGCACCGTGTCAGCGTAGTGGCCCGGATTCGGTGTGGGTGGCGAAGGGCGCACGGTCAGCACCGGCCGGCACCGGCCGGCACCGGCCGGCGGTACCCGACCGATCAACCGGGGGTCACGAGTCGAGCACCACCAGGTCGTCGCGGTGGACCACGTCTGGGGAGAGGTCGTCGGGGAGGTCCTCGGAACGACAGCCGGCCCACTGGGCCACCACTGGTGCGGGCTGGCGGACCAGCCCCTTGGCGAAGACCGTGCCGTTGGGATCGGCGATCTCGACGGCGTCGTCGACGCCGAAGTCGCCGCGGGTCGAGAGCACTCCTGCCAACAGCAGGGATCGCCCCCGATCGACCAGGGCATGCCGTGCCCCCTCGTCCACCACGATGGTCCCCGAGGCGCCGATGGCGAAGGCGAGCCACAGCTTTCGGGCCGGGAGCTGGCGCTCTCGCGGCCGGAAGCGGGTACCCACGCCGGGTGTCGACCCGGCTACCGCAGCAAGCACCCCGGGCCGCGAGGCGTCGGCGATCACCGCTTCGATCCCCGACCACATCGCGATCTTCGCCGCAGCCAGCTTCGACGCCATGCCGCCGCTTCCGGCAGATGTCCCCGGACCACCGGCGATGCGCTCGAGCTCGTGGTCGAACTCCACCACCTCCTCGATGAGCGACCCCCCCTGGGCGCGGCGCGGATCCTCGGTGAGCAGGCCCGCGGTATCGGTCAGCAGGATCAGCAACCTCGCGCCGACCAGATGGGCGACCAGCGCCGCCAGCCGGTCATTGTCGCCGAACCGGATCTCCTCGTCGGCCACCGCGTCGTTCTCGTTGACCACAGGTACCACCCCGAGCTCGAGGAGGCGGCCCAGGGTCTGGCGTGCGTGGAGGTACTGGCTGCGGTGGACGAAATCGAGGGGGGCGAGCAAGACCTGGCCGGCGTGGAGCCCGTAACCTTCGAGCGCGTCGCTCCACACCCGCATCAGGCGGTGCTGGCCGACAGCGGCCACGGCCTGGAGGGTGGCCAGGTCGGATGGGCGCGGCTGATCGGGGGCCAGGCTCGTCCACCCGGCGGCAATGGCACCGGAGGTGACCACCACCACCCGGTCGCCTGCGGCCCGGATGCCGGCCACCTCGGCGGCCAGCTTGCCGATCGCAGCGGTGTCCACCCGACCCGACGCGGTCGTCACCGACGAGGAGCCGATCTTCACCACCAGGGTGCGTGCGGACACGCCGCCTGCGCCGTCCGTGCCCGAGCTCACGATCGGCGGCGCCTGCTGGTCGAGTCGCCGGTGAACTCGGGCTGGTCGCGGTACCAGACGAAGGACAGCTGGCCGATATGGACCAGATCGCCGTCCTTGGCCCCGGCACGGGCCAGGGCCCGGTCCACCCCCAGGCGGCGCAGGCGGCCCTGGATGAAGTCGGCCGCCTCATCGGAGGTCACGTCGTTGAGGGACACCGCCCGCTCGGCCACCCTCCCCAGCACTTCGAAGACACCGTCCCCGACCCGTTCGACGGAGAACCCCTCGGGAAGGGGCCGGTGGATGACGATGGTCCTGTCGGCCTCGGGTTCGCTCGATCGGACCTCGCCCACCAGCGTGGCCAGCCTGCCGACCAGCGCACCGATGCCCTGCCCGGTCACCGCCGAAATGACCAGGTCCAGCCGGAGGTCGTCATAGGTGCCCTCGGTCGTGTCGACCATGTCAGCCTTGGAGCCGACCACCAGGCGTGGGCGATCGAGCAGGTCCGGCTGGTAGCGGCCCAATTCGTCCAAGAGGATCCGGAGCTGGTCTGCCGGCGAGACGCCGGTGACCGGATCGAGCTCGACCAGCACCACCAGCACCCGCGACCGGGTGATGTGGCGCAGGAACCGGTGGCCGAGACCCTTGCCTTCGGCCGCGCCCTCCACCAGGCCGGGGATGTCGGCCACCGTGTAGTCGGAGCCGCCGTCGGTGCGGACCACGCCGAGGTGGGGCTCCAGCGTGGTGAACGGATAGTCGGCGATCTTGGGCTTGGCCGCAGAGATGCGCGAGATGAGCGTGCTCTTGCCCACGTTGGGGAATCCGACCAGCGCCACGTCGGCCACCAGGGCCAACTCGAGGTCGTACCACTCCTCGTGGCCCTTCTCACCCTGTTCGGCGAAGGCGGGGGCGCGTCGGTTGTTGGAGAGGAAGCTGGCGTTGCCCCTCCCCCCGCGGCCACCTTCGCCAGCCATCCACCGGTCCCCCGAGTTGGCCAGATCGGCCAGGACGGTCCCGTCGTGGCGCCTCGCCCGGGTGCCCACCGGCACCGGGACCTCGAGGTCGGCACCCCGTGCCCCGTGCTTCTTCTTGCCGCCCCCGTGACCACCGTCGCCGCCCCGCCGGTGCGGATGGTCACGGAAGCCCAGCAGCGAGGACTGGTTGGTGGTGGCCACCAACCACACGTTCCCCCCGCGGCCACCGTCGCCGCCGTCAGGACCCCCCTTGTCCACATGGGCCTCGCGGCGGAACGAGACCGCTCCCGCGCCACCGTCCCCGGCCTTCACGTGCAACTGTGCCTCGTCTACGAAGCCGGCCATTGGTCGATCCTACCGATCGACCGTCATAGCGAGCGCAAACGACCCGATCGGCTCAGGCGTCAACGAGCACGGTCTGCTCGAGTCGGCTGACCGCGGCACTCACGCCGAGCGCCTCGGCCAGCCCCGCGTAGGTGCCGTACTCCGCCCGCAGGGAGGTGAGGAACTGCTCCATCGTCTCGGGCACCACGTGGAGAATGGCCGGGGCGAACTGCTCCACCGCCTCGACCGAGTCGGGATACTCCGCCTTCAAGCGCTCGAGAAGGCGCTCCATGGCCAACCCACTGAGCGCGTAGTCCTCGACGATGGTCTCGTCGGGAACCCCGAGGAAGGCCAGCACGAGAGCCGAGAGCACGCCGGTCCGGTCCTTACCGGCGCTGCAGTGGACCACCGCCGGCAGCGAGTCGACCGAGGCCAGGACCTCGATGGCCCGGGTCAGCACCGGGCCTCCCCGCGACACCATCTGCCCGTAGCGTGACGCCACGTAGGAAGCCTCTCGCCACTCGGGAAGCTCCTCGGTGGAGGGGAGGACGTCGGTCAGGGGAAGGTCGACGTAGCGAACCGGCACCAGGTCGACCGGAAACCGGCCGCGCTGCTCCGCCTCGTCGACGGTCCGCAGGTCGATCACCGTTGCCAGCCCCAGTCCGACGAGCTGGTCCCGATCGGCCGGGGTCAGCTTGTTCAGGCCGTCCGCCCGGAACAGCCGGCGCCAACCGATCTCGCGGCCGTCTAGGGTGCGGTACCCGCCGAGGTCGCGGAAGTTCACACATCCCTCGAAGTCGAGGGTCCGGCTGAGCACGAAGTCCGGCTCAGTCGCCGGCGACGACGTCGACCAGTTTGCGCCCTTTCCGACTGATGAACTGCACCGTGCCGTCGGCCAGAGCGAACAGTGTGTCGTCGCCACCGAGGCCCACGTTGAGACCGGGGTGGAACTTGGTGCCCCGCTGGCGGACGATGATCGCCCCGGCACGCACGGTGGTGCCGCCGAAGGTCTTCACTCCCAGCCGCTGGGCGTTCGAATCGCGTCCGTTGCGGGTGGAGCCGCCACCCTTGGTCTTGGACATTCCGACTGACTCCTTGTGCTCTTCCGGGCCAGAGGCTCTGGCGATCCGGTGCGTGCTACTCCTGGTGGCCGGCCGGGGTGGCCGTAGCCACCATCGCAACCGCGAGGCTGGCCAGGACCGGCCGTGTGCCGGCTCAGCCGGCCGCTTCGATCGCGGTGATCGCGATGGTCGAGTATTGCTGGCGGTGGCCCCACCGGGTGCTCTGGTTCGACTTGTTCTTGTAGGTGAAGCCCCGGATCTTCGGTCCGAGCTCCTCACCCACCACGGTGGCGGTGACCGTCGAGCCGGCCAGCTGCTCCGGTGTGGCCAGCACGGTGTCACCGTCGACCACCAAGACGGGGGCGAAGGTGACCTGGGCCCCGAGGCTCTCCCCGAGCAGTTCCACGCGGAGCTCCTGGCCCTCGGCCACTCGCTCCTGCTTGCCTCCGGTTTTGATTACGGCGTACATAGGGAAAGGAGTCTACAGCTCCGGGTCCTCAAAGACTATTCCACGCCCGCTGCAGACCTCGCAGGCGGTGGACATCGACTCGATGAGGCCCTCCGACACCCGCTTGCGGGTCATCTCCACCAGGCCCAGCTCCGAGATGTCGAAGACCTGGGTACGGGTCTTGTCCCGGGCCAGGGCGGAGCGGAGGGCGCTGCCTACCTTCTCCCGGTTCTCCCGGATCTCCATGTCGATGAAGTCGATGACGATGATCCCCCCGATGTCACGCAGCCGCAACTGGCGGGCCACCTCCTCGGCCGCCTCGAGATTGTTCCGGTAGACCGTCTCCTCGAGGTTGGTGGTCCCCACGTTCTTGCCGGTGTTGACATCGATCACGGTGAGGGCCTCGGTACGGTCGATGACCAGGGAGCCGCCCGAGGGCAGGTAGACCTTGCGATCGAGGGCTTTGTGGAGCTGCTCGTGGACGTGGTAGCGCTCGAAGACGGGCAGTGCCTCGACCTCGGGGTCGAAGTACTCGACCCGGTCGGCCAGCTCGGGGTTGACCGCGCCGACGTACTCCCGCACCTGCTCGTAGAGCTCCCGGTCGTCGATGATCACCCCCCGGTACTCTCGGTTCAGCTCCTCGCGGATGACCCGGACGGCAATGGCCGGCTCCCGGTACAACAGGGCGGGCCCGTGCCCCTTGAGGGAGTCGGCCGCGATGGTCTCCCACTGGGACACCAGGCGCTCCACGTCGTTCTCGAGCTCTTCGGCGCTGGCCCCCGCTGCGGCGGTCCGGACGATCAGCCCGTGCCCCTGCGGTCGAATGGCATCGACGATCCTGCGCAACCGCTTGCGCTCCGCGTCCTCGAGCCGCTTGGAGATGCCGTAGGCGGTGCTGTTGGGGACCAGGACCACGAAGCGGCCAGGGAGGGAGACCTCTTGAGTGAGCCGCGCGCCCTTGGCCCCGATCGGGTTCTTGGTGACTTGGCACAGGATGGTCTGGCCCGGTCGGAGCAGCTGTTCGATACGTGGCTGGCCCGACGCCTTGGCGGACTCGACGTCGTCGGTGTCGTAGCGGACGTCACCGTGATAGAGCACGGCGTTCTTGGGCGTGCCGATGTCGATGAAGGCGGCCTCCATGCCCGGCAGCACGTTCTGGACACGCCCCCGATAGATGTTGCCGTCGATCTGGGTGGCATCGTCGGATGCCCGCGAGATGTAGTGCTCGACCAATGTGCGGCCCTCGAGCAGGGCGATCTGGGTGATCTCGGGGCGAACGTGCACGCAGATCATGTAGCGGCCGACTGCCTTGCCCCGGCGCTCCCGCCCTCCGCGACGACCCTCGGTCCGTGCCCCTGCCTGGGGGCGCGGTGATCCACCCTCATTCGCCCGAGGAGTGGCGGGGGTCCCCCCGTCCCCACCTCTCGCCGGAGAGGAGCCGGCTCCCCTGGCGGTGCCTGGCCCCCGTCCGCCGCCGGAGGGGGTAGTCCCGTTGCCCGGTGCCGGGCGCTGGCGGGCCCGCGTCGCCCCACCGTTCACGGAGGCCGGGCCTGCCCCCGCGTCAGCCGCCCCGGGCCGGGCCGGGCGGCTGTCGCCGATCTTCGGCCGTTCGGTGACCAAGGGAGGTGCACCCGCTCCGGGTGTCCCCGCTGGTGCCGGAGCCACGGCGACCGCCGAGTCGTCGGCGGCGTCCCCTCCCGCGTCGGGTCCCAGGGTGCCGCCGGCGCCCGATCTGCCCCGGCCCCGGCCGCCCCGTGAGCCGCGGCGCCGGCGGTTCTGCCCGCTCGGGTCACCCCCGCTGCCCTGGCCAGCGGCTGCCGAATCGCCGGGATCAGGGGTCAGGTCATCGGCGGGCGAGGCGTCCGCGCTCCCTGCATGCTTCTGAGATGGGGCCTGTTGGGGCGCCACGGTCGACGACCCTGGCTCCCTTGGAACCCCCACCGGCTGCCCGGTTGTGGCATCTGACATCGAAATCCCTTCCAAGACTGCTCATGACGCACGCACCAGGGCGTGCGTCGCGCGGTTGGCCTCCGCGGGGATCACCCGTCGTCGGAGTGGCTCCTCTCGGATGCCGTCGCGCTCGATCCACTGTTGTGTCCTACAAGCCCGGTCGAGGACCGGGACTCCTGCTGTCCTGTCACCGTCGGCGGCCTGGCCGTCCGAGGGGTCGAACGGAGGGTTCCCCGAGACTGCGACCAGCCCATGCACCAGCTCGATCGGGCGAACCCCGCGAGGCTGGGTGGCCAGCTCGGCCACCACGCCCACCGACGGAGCGGTGTCGCTTCGCGGTCCGCCCACCGCCGCGGGGTCATCGGTGACGGCCAGGGCCAGCACCGAGGGCCGGAGGTCGTCGTGTTCGAGCCTGCCCTTCCGCTCCCGGACGATGGGGACCGTGCCGGCCGCCAGGAGGGCCTCCACCTGGCGACGCAACTCGTCCTTCGAGACGCCGCTGAAGCACATGGTCCACGAGCAGGACGTCACCAACTGCTGGAGGGAGCCGGAGCCCCTACTCACCGGCACCGCCTCTTCCACGTCGACCCCCTCGGGCAATAGCGGGGTGAGCAGGGCCGGCAGCGATGCCACCTCGATCGCCATCTCCTCGGCCCTGGCCTCGTCGAGGGCCACATCGAGATATTCGGCCTGAGACTCGCACCCGGTGGGCAGGGCCAGGCCGAAGCTGAGCTGGGGCCGGGGGGAGAACCCTTCGGTGTAGGCCAGGGGGAGCCCGGCCCGGCGCAAGGCGCGCTCCCACATGCGTGCCACATCCCGCTGGCTGGTGAAACGGACCTTGCCGAGCTTGGCGAAGCGGAATCGAATGCGCATCTCAGCCTCCCCCCTCTCCGACCCGCACGGCCACTTGCTCCTCCGGCACCGAGGCCGGAACGGCGCCGGACGGCGCCGTGGTGAGAAATTGTACCGGTACCTGGCCCCCGGCCGAGAGATCCTGGCCGGTGCCCTGGCTGCCGCCGGCCGGCGGCACCGCCGAGGCCACCACGTGCTCGACCCCGAAACCGGTGCATGCACCACAGTCGTAGCAAGGGGTCCAGCGGCAGTCCTCGAGGCCGTGGGTGGCCAGCGCATCGAGCCAGTCCTGCCACAGGAAGTCACGGTGAAGCCCGGCCGAGAGGTGGTCCCAGGGCAGCACCTCGTCCTCGGTGCGGTGCCGGTACACCGTGTCCTCGAGCGACATCCCGTGGTCGGCCAGGGCGTCGGTCCACAGTTGCAAGTCGAAGTGCTCGGACCATTCCTGAAAGGTGCCGCCATTGCGCCATACCTGCTCGATCACCGGCCCCATCCTGCGGTCGCCCCGGCTGACGATGCCCTCGGCTGCGGTGGCCTTGGGGTCGTGCCACCGGATGGTCAGTCCGCGCACCGGGCGGGCAGCGTCGCGCACGAGGTGGACCTTGCGGGTCAGCTCCTCGATGGTGTTCTGGCCGAACCATTGGAACGGGGTCTGGACCTTGGGGACGAAACCGCCGACCGAGGCGGTCACCGTCACCCCCTTGTGGTACCGCCGGCCGATGGCCACGCACTGCTTGGCCAGATCCACGATGCCCAACGTGTCGTCATCGGTCTCCGTGGGCAGCCCGATCAGGAAGTAGAGCTTGACCCGCTTCCACCCCTGGCTGAAGGCGGCATCGACCGCAGCATAGAGATCCTCTTCACGGATCAACTTGTTGATCACCTGTCGCATCCGCCAGGTGCCGCCCTCGGGTGCGAAGGTCAGGCCGGTCCGCCTCACCCGCTGGATCTGGGCGGCGGTGCCCACGGTGAAGGCGTCCACCCGAAGGCTGGGGAGGCTGACCGACACCTGTCCCGAGCAGGAAGGGTCATCGATGATCGAAGAGACCGTGTCTTCGATGCCCGAATAGTCGGCGCTGGAAAGCGAGGTCAGGGCGACGTCGTCATAGCCGGTCCGGGCCAGGCCGCTCCGTACCATGGTGCGGACCTGGTCGGCCGGCCGCTCGCGCACCGGTCGGGTGATCATCCCGGCCTGGCAGAACCGGCAGCCGCGGGTACAGCCGCGGAACAGCTCGACGTTCAGGCGGTCGTGCACCACTTCGATCAACGGCACCAACTGCTGCTTGGGGTACGGCCACCGGCCGAGGTCGGCGATGGTCCGCTTCTCCACCCGATCGGGGGTCTCGGGGAAGCGGGCGGCGGTCACAGACAGGCGGAACGGTTCGGGAGTCGAAGCCGGGGCCGGTTCGCCACCCGCTCCGGGATCAGCCGCCGACGGCTGGTAGTGGGCCTCGTAACAAGAGGGGACGTACACCCCCTGGATCCGGGCCAGGGCACGCAACAACCCCTCCCTCGACCCGTGGCCACCCGGGTCGTCGAGGGTGCTCGCCTGCCCGTCCGGCTTTTGCTGTGCCACCACCTGATTGATCTCGCCGACCACCTCCTCCCCGTCGCCCAGGACGAAGCAGTCCACGAAGGCGGAAAGAGGCTCGGGGTTGAACGCGCAGTGGCCGCCGGCAATGACGATCGGATCGTCCGCCGAGCGGGCCGCACCATGGACCGGCACACCGGCGAGGTCGATCAGGTTGAGCACGTTGGTGTAGACCAGCTCGGCCGACAGGTTGAAGGCCAGGATGTCGAAGGTGCGGGCCGGCAGGTGGTTCTCCAGCGAGAACAGGGGCACACCGGCGGACCGCATGGCGGCCTCCATGTCCACCCAGGGGGCGTACGAGCGTTCGGCAACGGCGTCGTCGCGCTCGTTGAGGATCTCGTAGAGGATCTGGAGGCCCTGATTGGGCAGGCCGATCTCGTAGGTGTCGGGGTAGACCAGGAGCCACGACACGGCAGCGGGATCGTGCTCGGTGACCTGCGAGCCCAGCTCGCCGCCGATATAGCGAGCCGGCTTCGTGACCTGGGCCAATAGCGGCTCGACCTGTGGCCAGAGGGAGGGCATCTCCCCCGACATCCTAGGCGGGGGATCCGGGGTCGGCAGACCGGTCCGGGTGGGCTCAGCCGGCGCCGGTGGCCGGGGTGGTGGTGGTCGGTAGTGCGACCGGGCTGGTCGACTGGATGACCTGCTGTGTCGGGGGGACGGCCGGGGCGGTGACCGGATGGGAGGCCAGGTAGTCGAACATGGTCCGCACCACCGGTGCCGCGGCAGCTGCGCCGTATCCGGCCTGGTCGATGACGCAGACCACCACGTACTGGGGGTCGGCCGTCGGGCCGAACCCGACGAACCATGCGGTGGCATCCTTGCCGGCCACCGTGTCGGCAGTGCCGGTCTTGCCGGCCAGCCCGCCGGGGAAGTTCAGGCCCTGAAAGGCACCGAACGCGGTGCCGTTGGGGCTCTGGACCGCGCCGGTGAACCCGGCGAGCATGGCCTGGTAGACCGCCGGGGCCAGACCGACATGCCCGGTGACCTGAGGGGAGAACCGCTTCACGACCTGGCCCGTCGGGGAGACGATGGCCGCGGCCACCTGGGGGGCATAGCGGGTGCCGCCGTTGGCGAAGGTCGAGTACGCGACTGCCTGTTCGATCGGGGTGATGACGGTGGCCGCTTGGCCGAAGGCCATCTGCACGTTCTCTCCGGTGTACCAGTACGTGTTGGGGAAGCCGATCGGGCTGAGCGCGTGCAACTTGACCCGCTCGGCCTGGCTGTCCACCCGCCCCCGGACCTCGTAGGGCAGGTCGATGCCGGTCAACTGGCCCAGGCTGTACTGGGCGGCCTGGTCCTGAATCGGGGTCTGCCCGTAGGTGGCCCGCTGGTCGTAGAACTGCGCACCCAGGTTGTAGAAGAAGTCGTCGCTGGACACGGTGAGGGCGGTGGAGATGTTGATGTAGCCGAAGCCGCCTTCCCCCTCGCTGTTGTGCAACGGGGCGCATCCCGCTCCGCCTGGTTTGCAGCCGGGGATGGTGAACGAGCCGGTGTCGTCATAGGTGGTGTTCGGGGCCCACAGGCCCGTGTCGAGGGCGGCGGTCGCCGTGTTGAGCTTGAAGGTCGAGCCGGGGGTGTAGACGCCGGCGATGGCCCGGTTGAGCGACGGCTGGTTGTTGTCCGGGTTGCTCAGGGCCGCGTACTGGGCGGTGGTGATCCCGCCCACCCAGACCTTCGGGTTGTAAGTGGGGAAGGACGACATGGCGTAGACCGCACCGGTCTGGGGGCTCATCACGATGACCGCCCCGCCGGTGGCGCCCGGGTAGCAGCCGCTCTTGTTGTTGCACTGGGGATCGAAGCTGTTGCGGAGGGCGCCGACCTGGGTGGCCAGCGCGTTGTCGGCCACCTGCTGCAGGTTGGTGTCGATGTTGGTGACGATGTTGTCGCCCGGTGTGGCCGGTGTCGTCTTCAGCGTGCCGGCCACCCTCCCCCGCGAGTCGACCTCCAGCTGCTGGCGGCCGGGGACGCCCCGCAGCTCCGACTCGTACTGCAGCTCGAGGCCCGACTGACCGAACGCGTCGCCGGCCTGGTAGCCCTGGGAAGACTGCGCCTTCAGCTCTGCACTGTTGATGGTCGACACGTAGCCCAAGGACTGGGCCGCCGGGTAGCCCGTCTGCGCAGGTCCGGGCAACTCCCCCTGGGGGTAGTGGCGCTGAGTGGTGGCCACGGAGGTGACCCCGGGGAAGTCGTCCTGGTGCTCCTTGATGTAGAGGATGTCGGACAGCGGCGCGTCCGACAGGATCGGCACCGGCTTGTACAGGCTGAACCGGGTGTCGGCGATGGTGGCATCGACCTGAGCCGTGGTCTGACCGATCAGCGCCGCCAGACGTCCCACCACTGCCGGGTGCTGCTGGGCCGCCAGCCGCGAGAGGGTGATCTGCTCGGTGACCACGTTGTTCACCAGTGGATTGGCGTAGCGGTCGAGAAGCAGGCCCCGGACAGGTGCCACCGAGACGACCCGGATCTGGTTGGCCGTCACCGCATGGGCGGCCGCCGGCGCCTGCAGCACCGTCAGCGCCCACAGCCGGAGTCCGAGCAGGGCGAACAACCCGGCCACCGCGAGGCCGATGACCCGCAGGCGGAGCCCGGGCCGGGCATCGGTGGTATCGGGCGCATCGAGCATCGCCTCCACGGAGAACCGGCTCTGGCGGAGCTTTGGCTGCTTGGACTTCCTGCGGGTCGGCGAGCGGTCCTCCTCGGAGCGGAAGAACCGCCGCGAGCCACGAAACGGATGGCGGAGGGATCGGCTCACGGTGACCCAGTATCCCAAGCCGGGCCGCCACTGGGCACGCGGCCCCGGGGCCACCTCATCGCGTTCCGCTAGAGGCCACTGCCGAGGTGGGCATGCCCTCGATCGAGGCCTTCGCCAGCGCCCATGCCACCATGCGCAGGGCGGGGAGGGCGAGGGCGGCGTTCACCACCGAGACCACGACCACGATCTGCAGGAGGGCCACGTGGAGCATCTGAGGCTGTCCCAGCAACGACCCCAGTACGGCGTAGAGCACCTCGTAGAGGGCGCTGCCACCGAGCGCCGCCACCGGTGGCAGCCACCACGCCGACCGGTCGAGCGCGAGTGTGGCCACCCCCACCCCGAAGCCGATCACGCATCCCACCAGGGCGGACAGGCCGAAGGGGGTGGGGAGGAAGAGATCCGCCACCAGGCCGGCGCCGAAGCCCATCGTGGCGCCCCGCCCAGGGCCGCCGACCAGACCGGCCACGATGGGCAACAGGATCATGATGTCCGGATGGACCCCGCCGACCCGGAGGTCGAGCATCAGGGTCTGCTGCACGACCACGAAGGCGAACACCACCAGGCCGACCCGGACCACATCCCGCGGCGTCATCTCGTCACCTCGAGCGTCGGCTGGCGCGCCGCCGACCGGCCGGGTCGGGTCACGAAGAGGGGCCCCACAGCACCACCGACACATAGCGGAGGTGGGCCAGGTCTGCCAGAGGATGCAGGGTCACCGACTCCTGCGAGGCCGTGGCGCCCGTCTTGGAGGTGATAACCGAGGCCACCGGGATACCGGCCGGGTAGAGGGCCCCCTGCAGCCCGCTGGTGGTGAACTGCTCGCCGTTGGTGAGCGGTGTGTTCGACGGCACCAGATCGGCGCCGAGCGGCTTGGCGGAACCCTCGCCGGTGAGGACGGCCAACAACCCGGGTGGGGGCCCGTAGCGGACCCCCACCGAGGACTGGCCGTCCGTGATCAGGCGCACCGTCGCCGTGTGGTGGTTCGCCTGCACCACCTGGCCCACCAGGCCACCGCTTCCGACCACCGGCATATTGAGCTGCACTCCGTCGTCACGACCCACGCTGATGTCGATGGTGGCCGCGAAGTCGCTCGTCCCGTAGTTGGTCACCTCGGCGGGGACTGTCTGCAGGTTGGCGAGGAACGGAAGGTTGAGCAGGGTGCTCAGCTGCTTCATGGCCTGCTCGGCGTCGGACTGCGACGAGATCTGCCGCTTGAGCCGGCCGATCTCGGCCTGGAGCTTCTGGTTCTGCTGGCGGACGGCACCGTAATGGACCGACCCGGCTAGAAAGCTCCCGATCGGCTCGATGATGTCGTTGACGCCCGAGCGCACCGGGGCGAAGGCGTCCGCCGCCACCGACTTCACGCCCGAGGTGATGACGTGGAAGCCCCCCCTGGCATCGAGGGTGATGATCGTGACCGCGGCCAACACGAGCACGAGCAAGGTCGTGCGGGGCCGGCGGGACCGCCGCGGCATCGCCACAGGAGTGCCGCCCTCCGATCGGTCAGCGAGCCGACGAGGTGATGAGGACCTGCTTGAGGGCCTCGAACTCCTCGAGGCACTGCCCGCTGCCGATGGCAACGCAGTTCAGAGGGTCGCGTGCCACGACGATCGGCATCCCGGTCTCCTGGCTGAGACGGCTGTCGAGGCCGTGCAGCAGCGCGCCACCGCCGGTCAGGACGATGCCCTGCTCCATGATGTCGGCCGCCAGCTCGGGCGGCGTCCGATCGAGGGTCACCTTGACCGCGTCAACGATGGCCGACACCGGCTCGTCGATGGCCTTGCGGATCTCCTGTGTGGAGATGACCACGGTCTTCGGGAGCCCGGTGACCAGGTCGCGTCCGCGGATCTCCGCGTGGAGCTCCTCTTCGAGCTCGTAGGCGGAGCCGAGGGCGATCTTGATCTCCTCGGCCGTCCGCTCACCCAGTGCGAGGCTGTACTCCTTCTTCACGAAGGACACGATCGCCTCGTCGAGCTCGTCGCCGCCGATACGAATCGACTGGCTGGTGACGATGCCGCCGAGCGAGATGACCGCCACCTCGGTGGTGCCGCCACCGATGTCCACCACCATGTTGCCGGTCGGCTCGTGAACAGGCAGCCCGGCGCCGATGGCCGCAGCCATCGGCTCCTCGATGATGTACGCCTTGCGCGCGCCGGCATACTCTGCGGCTTCCATCACCGCCCGTTGCTCGACCCCGGTGATCCCCGAGGGAACGCAGATGACCATGCGGGGCTTGGCGAAGCGGCGCTGGTGCACGCGGTGGATGAAGTACCGTAACATCTTCTCGCAGATCTCGAAGTCGGCGATGACCCCGTCCTTCAGAGGCCGGATGGCCTGGATGTGGCTCGGCGTGCGCCCGATCATCCGCTTCGCTTCGGCCCCCACGGCCAGTGGCCGGCCGTCCTTGACATTGACCGCGACCACCGAGGGCTCGTTCAGGACGATGCCTCGGCCGCGGACGTAGACCAGGGTGTTGGCGGTGCCGAGGTCGACCGCCATGTCGCGGCCGAGAAGAGAGAAACCGTTGTCGCGCATCAGTGATGCACTCCTCCGTCGGTAGTGGATCGGGACTTCGCTAGTGCGTGTGACCACACCTTGGCTCCGCTGCACTCGTGCTTCGAGGCAAGCGGCATCTGGCCCCTCAGGCTACGGGAATCGGAGGGTGGGCACAAGGTCGCCCACACAAGTGCGGTGTGCGAATCGGCCTCGAGTGCAGGTCAGGGCTGTTGTCGGCCCCTCGAATCGGCCCTTGGGCAGACAGGCGGTCCGGTCCGGTCGCATGGTCGACAGCGCGATCAGGGCCGCCGTGCTCAGCTCAGCCCGGGGAAGAAGATCTCGATCTCCCGCGCCGCCGACTCCGTGGAGTCGGATCCGTGCACCAGATTCTCGCCCATCTCGAGCGCAAGATCACCCCGAATGGTGCCCGGTGCGGCATCCACCGGATTGGTGGCGCCCATCAGGTTCCGCACCACCTTGTAGGTGTCGTCGGGCCCTTCCACCACCATCACCAGCACCGGAGACCGAGTGATGAAGACGACCAGTTCGTCGAAGAACGGCTTGTCCCGATGTTCGGCGTAGTGCAGGCCGGCAGCCTCGGTGGTGATGGTGCGCAGCTCGGCGGCGACCAGGCGGAGGCCCTTGCCCTCGATCCGCCGGATGATCTCTCCGGAAAGGCCGCGTTCGACCGCATCGGGCTTGGCGATGACAAGAGTTCGTCCCACGAGCGAGGCAGGCTAGCCGACGGCTCGTACCCTGTCAGACCCCGGCCCGGCGCCAGGGGCTGGCCGGGCGAACGAGGATCGCCACGCGGCCCCCGGGGCGGTTGGTTCAGACGGCGTCGTGGACCAGCAGCCGCCGGGCCTCAGCCACCACGTACAGCGAACCGCAGACCACGACGCGATCGACCGGACCGGCCCGGTCGACGGCCAGGCGCACCGCCTCGGTGGGAGATCCGGCAACGGTGACCTCCATTCCGAGGGCGGCCGCGGCTTCGGCCACCACCTCGCCCGGCAGCGCCCGAGGGGAGGCAGGGGTGCAGGCAACGATCGACCGGATCCCCGCGGTGGTCAGGGCCTCGAGCATGGCTGCAGGATCACGGCCCGACAACATCCCCACCACCGCCACGGCCTCACCGTCCACTGCGAACTCCTCGACGAGCGAACGGGCTAGGACGATCATGCCCGCGGCATTGTGTGCGCCGTCCACCACGACCAGCGGGTGACGACCAATCACCTCGAGGCGCCCGGGCACCCGAACCCCGGCGAGCGCCTCGTCGACCACGTCTTCGTGGAGCGGAGCACCGAAGAACGCCTCGACGGCGGCCAGGGCACACGACGCGTTGTCACCCTGGTGGGCCCCGTGCAGCGGTATCAACAGCTCGCCGTAGGCCGCGGCAGGGGTGCGGAGATCGATCAGGCGCCCGCCCACCGCCAGCCGGTTGGCCGTGCACCCGAACTCGTCGCCCCGCACCCAGACCTGGGACGCGCCGGCCCGGAGCGCCTCGCCCCGGAGGAGGGCGACCAGGGTCGGATCGGACTCTCCGATGACCACCCTGCTTTCCGCCTTGAAGATCCCCGACTTGTCACGCGCGATGTCCTCGAGTGTCGGGCCGAGCACCTCGGTGTGGTCGAAGCTGATGTTGGTGACCACGGCAACATCCCCGTCGACCACGTTTGTGCAGTCCCATCGACCACCGAGGCCGACCTCGACCACGGCCACCTCGACCGCCTCATCGGCGAACCAGGCGAGGCCTGCCGCCGTCAGCAGCTCGAATCGGGTGGGTCGATCGTCCAACAGCCCCTCCAACCGGGCAAGCGACTCGAGCACCTCGACGAATGCGCCGTCGTCGATGGGCTCTCCGTTCCGCGCGATCCGCTCGTTCACCCGGTTCAGGTTGGGACTGGTAAAGGTACCGACCGACAGGCCATGGCCGCTGAAGAGTGCCGTGGCCATGGCAGCGGTGGACCCTTTGCCGTTCGTCCCGGTGATGTGCACGGACCGGTAGGCGGTCTGGGGGTCGCCCAACAGGCCCATCAGCTCGCGCATGCGGTCGAGGGTGGGGAGCGACCGCCGCGACGGCATCGCCGACTCGAAGTCGATGTGGGAGTCGAGCCAGTCGAGGGCGTCGGGGAGGTCGTCGAAATTCACGGATGCAGGTACAGGGTCGGGGGCTTCGCCCGGCGTCGACGCATGGCATCGCGCCGACCGTCAGGAAGCGGCCCGGCGGCTTCGTGCGGACTTGGCCGGTGGCCTGTTCAACGGCACCAGGGTCGGATGCACCTTGTCGAGCACCACGGCACGGTCCACCACGCACTTGGAGATGTCGGTCCGACTGGGCAGGTCGTACATGACCTCGAGCAGAACCTCTTCGAGGATGGCCCGAAGGCCCCTGGCCCCGGTGCCCCGCAACAGCGCCTGCTCGGCGACCGCTTCGAGGGCATCGTCGGTCAGCTCGAGCTCGACGTGGTCGAGCTCGAAGACCCTCTTGTACTGACGGGTAAGGGCGTTCTTCGGCTCGACCAGAATGCGGATGAGCGCCTCCTTGTAGAGGTGGGAGACGGCTCCCACAACTGGCAGGCGGCCGATGAACTCGGGGATCAAGCCGAACTTCATCAGGTCTTCGGGGAGCACGTGGCGGAGCAGCTCGGAGTCGTCGCGCTCGGACGCCTTGCGCACCTCGGCCCGGAAGCCCATTCCCTTCCGGCCGATGCGATTCTCGATGATCGCGTCGACACCTGCGAAGGCCCCACCGCAGATGAACAGGATGTTGGTGGTGTCGATCTGGATGAACTCCTGATGGGGATGCTTGCGCCCTCCCTGCGGAGGGACCGATGCGGTTGTTCCCTCGAGGATCTTCAACAGCGCCTGCTGCACCCCTTCGCCGGAGACATCGCGGGTGATCGACGGATTTTCCGACTTTCGGGCGATCTTGTCGATCTCATCGATGTAGATGATGCCGGTCTCGGCCCGCTTCACGTCGTAGTCGGCAGCCTGAATCAACTTCAACAAGATGTTCTCGACGTCCTCGCCGACGTAGCCGGCCTCGGTCAGCGCCGTTGCATCGGCGATGGCGAAGGGGACGTTGAGCATCCGGGCAAGTGTCTGGGCCAGGAGCGTCTTGCCGCAACCGGTCGGACCGAGGAGGAGGATGTTCGACTTGGCCAACTCCACCTCGTTGTCCTGGGAGCCGTTGTTGCCCGCCTGCACCCGCTTGTAGTGGTTGTAGACCGCTACCGAAAGGATCTTCTTCGCGTACTCCTGCCCGATCACATAGTCGTTGAGGAACTCGTAGATCTCCTTCGGCTTCGGCAGCTCATCGAAGGTCAGCTCCGTGGTGTCGGCCAGCTCCTCGACGATGATGTCGTTGCACAGCTCGATGCATTCGTCGCAGATGTACACGCCCGGCCCGGCGATCAACTTCTTCACCTGCTTCTGCGACTTTCCGCAGAAGCTGCACTTCACCAGATCGCCACCGTCTCCGAATTTCGCCACGTCGGTTCCTCGTGCCTTTCTGTCAGTGGTCCCTGTTGCTCATCCGTGCGTGATGCTCGAGCCGGCCGTGCTGCCCGTAGCGGCACCATCGGCCACCTCGCCCCCGGCAGTTCGACTGCCATCCGCGGCAACCCGTGCCCCCGGGGGTGTGTCCCGGCTTCTCAACCCTAGCGGCTGGACCGGCTCCGACCGGACCTCCGGACATCGGGCTAGGCCGCCCCGACCGCCTCGATGGAGACGGAGTCTCTTGCTGTGATCACTTCGTCGATCAATCCGTACGCGACCGCCTCTTCCGCCGTCATGATGAAATCGCGATCGGTGTCCTTGGAGACCCGCTCGACCGACTGGCCGGTGTCGGCGGCGAACATTCCGTTCAGGAGGTCGCGCATCCGCAGGATCTCCTTGGCCTGGAGCTCGATATCGCTGGCCTGGCCCTCCACGCCGCCGAACGGCTGGTGCAACAGGATTCGGGCGTGAGGCAGGGCGAAACGTTTGCCTTTGGTTCCGGCTCCGAGCAGGACAGCCGCAGCCGATGCCGCCTGTCCGAAACAGAACGTGGACATGTCCGGTTTGATGTACTTCATCGTGTCGTAGATGGCGAACAGCGCGGTGATGTCGCCGCCGGGGGAGTTGATGTAAAGGTGAATGTCCTTGTCCGCCTCCTCCGACTCCAAGAAGAGCAGCTGAGCGCAGACGAGGTTGGCCACGGTGTCGTTGATCGGCGTGCCGAGGAAGATGATCCGCTCACGCAGGAGGCGGGAGTACAGGTCGTAGTTGCGCTCTCCCCTACTGGTGGACTCGACCACCCACGGCACGCTGTAGGCCTGTGCATCCATCGTACTGGTTGCCTCCGTGAAGCTCATTGAGAGTCCTCCTCGCCCTGGTTCACCAACAGGTCGTCCCGTGACACGGGCTTCCCTTCCTCATCGACCAGGTCGACATTGTCGATCAGCCAGCGCATGGCCTTCGCCTTGCGCCGATCCGAGCGTACCGCCGCAAGCCTTCCGGCCCGTTCCAGTTGCTCGCGGACCTGGTCGACGCCCATCTCCAGGCGTTCGCCCATGGCGGCAAGCTCTTCATCGAGCTCCGCATCGGTGAGCTCGATGGACTCCTCGACCACCAGCGCCCGCAGCGCCAGATCGGCCTTCACGCTCTGGACGGCACCAGCCCGCAGCTCCCCGAGAAACTCGTCCTCGCTGCGACCGGTGGCGCCGAGGAACTGACCGAGGCTCATCCCCTGACCCTCCAGCCGATGATTCAGGTCGTGGATCCTCTCGCGCAGCTCCTCGACGACGAGCTGGTCGGGAATGTCCTCGGTCACCAGTTCGACGAGCGCCTCGACGGTCTTCTGTTGGAGGGCCATCTGTGCCTGGACGACGTGACGTTGCCGGAGGCGCTCGGCGATGTCGGCGGTCAGCTCTCCCACCGTGTCGAACTCTGACGCGTCCGCGGCCCACTCGTCGTCGAGGTCCGGGAGGACGAGCTCCTTCACGTCCTTGACCAGCACCCGGAACGAGACGGCGTGGCCGAGCGCCTCGACGGTCGAGTCGAAGGTGAAGATGTCACCGACCTTGGCCCCCCGGAGCTGGTCGTCGAGCTCGGCAACCACGCCGCCGCTCCCCACTTCGTAGAGGAAGTCCTCCGCATCGAGGTCGCTGTCGTCGCCGGCGGCCTCGGTGCTGTCGCGGGTGCCGTGGATGTCGATGGTCACCTGGTCACCGTCCCGGACCGGCCGCGACACTTCGGCAAGCTCCCCCGAAGTGGCCCGCAGGCGATCGACGTGGGCGGTGATCTCCTCGGCGGTGACCTCCAGGTCCGGCAGGGTCACCACCAGGCCCCCGTACCCGGGTATGCCGACCGTCGGCCGCACCTGGACGACGGCGTCGAACGAGACAGCTCCCGATTCATCACCGGAGGTGATGTCGATATCGGGCTGATCGATGGGGTCGAGTTCGGTGTCGGAGACCGCGCGGGCATAGAAGTCGGGAAGCGTCTCGCGGATGGCCTCCACGCGCAACGCTGCGGGTCCTCCCATTCGGGCCTCGATGACCCGGCGGGGCACCTTTCCGGGACGAAAGCCGGGCACCCGCATCTCGCGGGACAGCCGCCTGATCACCTCGTTGAGGGCTTCGTCCATCTCCGCCTCATCGATCTCGACGGAGAGACGGACCTTGTTGCCCTCCTCGGGCGCTGCTGTGGCACGCATACGAATAGGTGAGTGTACTGGCACCCGGGCTCACCTCTTTCCGCCTCGTCGACCACCGGTGTGAGGCCGACATCGGCGTGATGCCGACCCCGGCATCGATGGGTCCGGCTGCCGACGTCAGATCATGAAGGCCATCGACTCCAGCACCCTGTGGCCGGTGGCCACGTCCCCGTCGACCCGGACCTGGCTGGAGGCCAGCACCCGTGTCGGCTCCACACGCCCGAAGCCGAGCCGCCAGAAGATCTCTTGATCCATGGTGAGCACCACCGCAGGGGTGGCAGCCGGAGGTGATGCGACGAGGGCGGCACGACCGGCATCCATCGACACCACGATCTGCCTGCCCATCACCCCGGTCACGCCGAACACCACCGTCGTCCCGTCGGGTGGGGCGACGCGCTCGCCCACCACGAAGGCCATGGTCTTCTCGCAGCGATCGAGAACTGCCGCCTCGCCGACTCCGTTGCGACCGCCGGGACGACCGATCGAGCGACGGACATCCTGCTCGTGGGCCCAGCTGTCGAGGAGACGGAGCTGCATGAACTCGCGGTAGGGAACCTCGCCGGCCGGGCTCCACCCCAGCGTGTCGAACTCATCGCCGGGCTTGGCCCGCAACACACCGAGCCGCCGTTGGGTGGTGTCGACGAACTCGGCCAGCACGTCGTTGCCCGGCAGGAGCCGTCTGGCCTCCACCCAGGCCTCGTTGATCTCGCCGAGGGAGTTGGGCGACATGGGCGGGAACCTCGCCGAGGGTCGGCGGGGCCTCGTCACCGAGCTGCATCCGCTCGAAGCCGATGAGGTGTGAGAATTGGTCCTTGACCGTCCAACCGGGACAGTCGGTGGGTAGCTCCCACTGGCCGGCCCCGAGCCCTTGGCAGGCGCCGGCCATCGACGCCCAGACCTGGGCGAGGTGACCGACCACCGGCTCCCGATTCGCGACACGATCGCTCACCCGACTCCCCCACTCCCCTCGGACCGCGCTCAGCCCGGCAGGTTGGCCTCGATGGCGTCGATCACCTCAGGCGCCTCGGGATCCACCATCGGCCTGAATCGGCGGACGATCTCGCCGGTCGGGGACACCAGGAACTTCTCGAAGTTCCACTGGATGTCACCGGCTTCACCTTCCGCGTCGGGAATCGCCACCAACTCCTCGTAGATCGGGTGGCGACCCTCGCCGTTGACCTCGACCTTCTCGAACATGGGAAAGCTGACGCCATAGGTGGCCGAGCAGAACGAGGCGATCTCCTCCGAGCTACCCGGTTCCTGCCCACCGAATTGGTTGCAAGGGAATCCCAAGATGGTGAACCCCCTGTCGCCGTAGGTCTTCTGCAGGCGCTCCAGGCCCTCGTACTGAGGGGTGAGCCCGCACTTGGAGGCCACATTGACCACCAGCAACGTCCGGCCGCGGAAGTCACCGACTGAGGTCGGCGTTCCGTCGAGGGAGTGCAGGGGAGGGTCGTAGATGCTCATGGGAGCAGTGTAGGTGGCGGGGCCTCGGCGACCAGGCAGCCCCTCTACCTGGAGCTGTAAAGAAACGGCGCCTGTGGGTCGAAGATAGAGCGAGGCCGCAGTGCGGTCGTGTGTAATTGGGTCAGAGGCCGAGGGGTTGCATGACGAGCCATGTTGAGATCGAAGGGCCGGGCCACGAGGCCGGAGCGCGTCGCGGCGTCTCCGGGAGGGTGGTTCACGTCCTGATCAACCTGGTCCGTGCCCAGGTCGGCGACGTCGGGGTGGCCCAGGCCCTCGCCCTCGCCGGTGATCATCGCTCGTTCTCGACGCTCGGGGACTTCGCCAGCTGGAGTTCGCTCACCGAGACCGTGGCACTGTTCAATGCGGTCGCGCTGGTGACGGGCGACGGAGCCGTCGGTCTCCATGTGGGAGAGCAGCTCCTCTGCTCCCCCGACGGCACCGACTTCGCCGACCGGCTCCGGGCCCTGCACTCGCCGGAGGTCGCCCTCAAGCACGTGACCCCGCTGCTCGACCATTTCGAGTCGGCCTCGGAGGCAGTGGCCTTGGAGGTCGTCGCCGACCACGCACTGATTCGAGTGGCCCCCCGGTACTCGGCGACCCGCCACGCCCACCTGTGCGAGATGACCAGGGGCCTACTGTCCCAAGTCCCCGCGCTCTACGGGCTGGACCCGGCGCTGATCAGCGAGCACGAGTGCAGCGCCCGGGGTGGACGGTACTGTCTGTACGCCGTCAGTTGGGAAGACCGGTCGGCCGAGCGCGACACACTGGCCAGGGCGGAGTCGCCCGCTGACCGGTGGGACCTCGCCGACGAGGACCACGCCGATCGGAAGCACCAGTCGGGCATCGGCTCGGACACGCCGGTGGGCGTACCCGAGCGGCTCGAAGCGGAGGCGGCCGCCGAGGCGGCAGTCGCCCGACTGAACGCTGAGATGGATCAGATGGGCACCTTGCTCGAAGGGGCATTCTCGACGACCCTCGAGCTACTCGACGACGATGTCGATTCGCTGCTCTCCCAGATCGCCGCACGGGCTGACGCGGTCATCGCCTCCCCGAGCTACCTGCTGATGATCAAGGTCGGACCCGGCACACCCATCCAGCTCCATCACCGCGGGCTCGAGCCCGACGAGGCCCAGGTACTGGCTGCCGAACTGTGGCGCGAGCATCCCGACGACGCCGACGGCTCGCGGCTCATCGTCGACATCGCATCACCACGGCGGCGCTACGGCCGATTGGCCGAGTTCCTCCCACCGGACTCCCCGGGCTCGTCGTCGGAGCAACGGGTGCTGCAGCTCTATGCCAAGTACGTCGCCACTGCACTGGACATCTTCAGCGCGCTGGCCGACGCCAAACGAAGCGACGCCACAGCGCGGACACTGCTCTCGTTCTCCGAGGCCCTCTCACGCGTGACCCACTTGGCCGACTCGGTGCAACTGGTGGCGGACACCGTGCCGACGGTGACCGGCTGCAGCCAGTCGACCGTCTACCTGTGGGATCGCGAACTGGGCCAGCTGGTCCCCAGGGCCCGCACCACGGGTCTGGAGGCAGCCGATTCCTACCTCGGGCCCATCATTCCCGTCTCCGGGACAATGCAGCCCTCCGGCAGGCTGCCGATCACGCCGGGAAGACACGACTCCGGGCCCGGGACAGCCACCAACGGGCACCCACCCCGTCCGCCCGTGCCGGGCCCCGAGGGCCGGCACCCATTTGACGCACCCGATGCACCCGGGACCGGAGCCGTCACCCTTCGCAGCGACACCCCCGAGGTCGACCGCATGATCAACCGGCGCGAGGTCATGGTCCTCGACGCGTCCACCGAGGATGCTTCCTTGCGGAACTTGCTGGCGCGCACCCACACCGCAGCGTCGGTCGTCGCCCCGCTCTTCGCCGCCGGCGAGTTCCTCGGGGTGATCGCTGCCAACTTCGGGGCCGATGCCCCGTCCGCGTCCATCCATGACCCTGACGTCCACGAGCGCCTGGCCGGGCTGGCCGATCAAGCGGCCACGGCCCTGCAGAACCTCGAGCTCCTTGAGAAGGTGTCCCACATGGCGTGGCACGATGCCCTAACCGGGCTGCCCAATCGGCGCCTGTTCGAGGACCGGGTCGAACAGGAACTGGTCAGATCCCGACGCGTCGGGGAGCCGGTCTGCATGTTCTTCGTCGATCTCGACCAATTCAAGACGGTGAACGACACCTTGGGCCACGCCACCGGAGACGACCTCATCCAACAGGTGGGCGAGCGACTGGTGGAGACCGTCCGCAGCCAAGACACCGTGGCGCGGGTGGGAGGGGACGAGTTCGCCATCCTCCTGCCTGGGCTGGCCGATCAACTGGCCATCGACCAACTCGCCCAACGCACCCTCGAGGCACTCAACACCCGCTTCATCGTGTTCGGAGAGGAGGTCGAGACCTCTGCCTCCATCGGCATCGCCATCGCCCCGGAGCACGGCGACTCCTATGACGACCTCCTCAACCGGGCGGACGAGGCCATGTACCGCGCGAAGAACCGAGGTCGGAACACCTTCGAGATGTACACGGTGGAACCCCACTCCCCCACACCCGGTGGGATGACTCTCGACGATCGCACGCTGTACACCGACCTCACCCATGCACTCGAACACGACGAGTTCTTCGTCCTCTATCAGCCCTATATCGACCTCCGGACCGCCCGGGTGGTCGGTGTCGAGGCCCTGGTCCGCTGGAACCATCCCTCACTCGGGGTCCTCGAACCGTCCTCGTTCATCTCGCTGGCCGAAAAGAGCGACATCATCGTCGCCCTCGACGGCTGGGTGCTCCAGCAGGCCTGTCGCCAGGCCCGGGCCTGGCTCGACCTCGGGTTGGACCCGCTCAGGCTCTCGGTGAACATCGCGTCCCGCGACCTCTCTCATCCTGACTTCTTCGACAGTGTCCGGCGCACCCTCGAAGCGACGGGGATCGGTCCTTCGTCAGTCGAGCTCGAGATCACCGAGCGGGTGGTCCTCGACAAGTCGGGTCCGGCCAAACAAAACATCGAGCGGCTCCGCAGGCTCGGAGTGAAGTTCACCATCGACGATTTCGGAAACGGGAACTCCTCACTGAACCGGATCGGGACGTTTCCGGTCAGCACCCTCAAGATCGACCAGTCGTTCGTGCAGGTTCTCGGCCCCGATGGCGAGAACAACGCCCTGGTGGCGGCGATCATCTCGATGGCCGATCGGCTGGGACTGGCCTGTGTGGCCGAAGGCGTCGAGACCTCGCTGCAGAGCCGGGTCCTCCTCCAGCGCGGCTGCACCACCGCCCAGGGGTACTTCTTCAGCCCGCCGCTCCCACCTGAGGAGATCGAACACGTGATAGCCACCATCGCCGAGTCCGGTGAGCCCGATCTCTACGACGAACCGACCTGACCCTGACCGGTCGAGCGGTTCGTGGACGACCGGAACCGGGCCGACCCGAATGCAGCCGACCGCTAACTACAGCTAGCAGTTCGGCGTCCCATCCCCCCCTTGATCCACGCGGGCCGGTACCTTCGGACCATCCGATCACCGGATGGTCACCATTCGAAGCATGAGGAGGAACCATGGCGTCGTACGAGGGATACTGCGTGAAGTGCCGTGAGAAACGACAGTTCGAAGGCGAAGAGGTCGAGATGGCCAACGGTCGCCGCTCTGCCAAGGGCAAGTGCCCGACTTGCGGAACCGGCATGAACAGGATCCTCGGCAAGAAGGCCTGAACCGGACGGGACGTGGCTCCTGGCCCGTCCCGTCCGCCGGTGCCTCTAGCGCCGGTCGGCCGGTAGCGAGAGGCCGTCGATGACGGCACCTTCCCGCAGGCCCCACTCGCTGACCACCAGGCCGTGGAGGCCCAGCGTCTCCACCAAAGTGGAGAGCACGACTGCTCCGATGGGGAGCAACGGGGCCCTACGCGCCTGAATGCCGGGCAAGGCCAGGCGCGCATCGAGGTCGAGGGTGGCCAGCCGTTCGGCCAACTCGTGGAGTTGTCCCGCGGGTAGCTCGACCTGGTTGACCTGCAGTGAAGATGCAGACGCGGGCGGGGGGCGGTGCATGCCCATGGCCAGCCGGGCCAGGGCCCGGACGGTTCCCCCGCTGGCGATCACCCGCCTCGCTGCCATCGGGCTGCGCGAGAGCATGTCGCGGATCGGCTCGGCTCGGGCCTTCGCCGCTTCGCTGATGGCCGCACGATCACCGGGGGTGAGCACTTCACCGGTGTCCAGTTCGCCTCGTAACCTGGCCGTCCCCAGGGCGACACTGGCCACGGCGCACACCTCGCCCACGGTCCCGATGCCCGCCTCGAGGCTTCCGCCGCCGAGGTCGAGCCCCAACACCGGGTCGTGGCCCACCCAGACCCCGGCACGCTGGCCGAGGAAGCACAGGCGCGCCTCCTCCTCGCCGCTCAACAGCTTGATCGGGTGCCCGAGGACCCGCTCCATGCGGCCGAGGAGTCTCGAACCGTTGCTCGCCTCCCGGAGCGCCGCCGTGGCCAAGGCCACCACCACGTCGGCACCCGCGTCGTAGGCCGCCACTCGCAGCCTGCGGACCGTCCGCACGGCCGCTGCCGCCCGATCAGCGGGGACGCCGCCGGTCCGGGCCACTTCTGTCCCCAGGTGGAGGAACGAACGTCGGCGGAGCACCGGAGCCAGCCCGCCGGATCGCGAGGCGTCGACCACCATCAGGTGGAACGAGCTGCTGCCCAGGTCGAACACGGCTACTCGCACGGTGGGCATCGGCGTGACGCTATCCCGTGCGGCCGGTCCCGGGGAACGCCGCCCGCCCGGTGACCTACGCTGTGACCCGGCGCCGAGGGATCGTGCCGGAACGGGAAGTAGCGCAGCTTGGCAGCGCGCCTGCTTTGGGAGCAGGAGGTCGCGGGTTCAAATCCCGCCTTCCCGACCAGAAAGTGCAGTTCGGAGCCGCCGGCGAGACGTTGCGGCGACAGCGCAACACCACGCAGTGCGACGGCAACAACACGCAGTGCGATGCCCGATGGGTATCGGGACTTTCGGCCCTACTGCGCCTATCGGCCTCGGCGTACGTTGCCCACCAACGGGGGCGTGCTTGTCCCATTGGGAGCGTGCCTGTTCATGCAGAGCCACCTACCGAAGGGAACACGAAAATGCTACGGACCGTCATAAAGTCAGCACTGGCTGCATCGCTCGCGGCCAGCGGGTTGATCGCACTCGCATCCGCACCGGCATCGGCCAAGACCGTCACCATCATCGCAGGCGCTGGCAGTTCCATCACCTGTGGCTTGAACGCCACGGCCAAGCTTGCCCCATCCCTGAAGGCAAACTGGGTAGCCGCCGATCATGCCGGCGATGCCGGCTTTAACGGCGCACTGGCCAACTTGCCGGACACGAACTACGCCGGGGTCACTCCGGTGACGACGGCCGTCAAGGGTTCTGGCACCTGCAGCGGAACGGTGACAGACGGGGTCC
>JADGOE010000003.1 GCA_017883135.1 Acidimicrobiales bacterium | reverse complement strand
ACCAAGACGGCCAAGCAGATCATCGCCAAGGTCCGCCGCGGACGGGTGGCCCTCGAGGCTGTCCGTCAATCGCGCGCTATTTGAATGTCACCGCACTAGTGATCTGCTCGGTCGGGATCGCGCTGGCCTTCCTCGGTACGGTCCTCGTCTACCTCGCGGCACTGCATGCCGGCGGCCACTCGGCCCACGCCCTCGATTGGACGTCACTCATGGCCGGCGCCCACCATCTCGATCCATCGGTGATGCGCCTGGCCTTCGCCCTCCTCGTCCTCGGCTACGGCACCAAGGTCGGCCTCGCCCCGATGCACACCTGGCTCCCCGACGCTCACAGCCAGGCGCCTGCCCCGGTGTCCGCGCTCATGTCCGGGGTGCTGCTCACCGTGGCCTTCTACGCCATCCTCCGCTTCAAGGCGGTGGTGGACCTTGCCGTCGGACCGGCGTACTCGCGCACGCTGTTGGTGGTTGCGGCACTCCTGTCGCTGGTCGTCGCGGCCTCGCTGCTGCTGGCACAGCGCGACTACAAGCGGATGCTGGCCTACTCGAGCATCGAGCACATGGGTCTGATCGCTCTCGGTGTCGCCGCAGGCGTCAGGCTGGCGATCGCCGCGGTGCTCCTGCACATCCTCGGCCACGGTCTCACCAAGACGGTCCTCTTCCTCACGTCGGGGGAGATCATGGCGGCCGAGGGCACCAGCCGGATCGACGACGTCCGCACCCTGCTGGCACGCCGCCCAGCCCTCGGTGGCCTGTTCGGTGTGGGACTGGTGGCACTGCTGGGACTTCCCCCGTTCAGTCTCTTCAGCAGCGAGCTGCTCATGGTCCGGGCCGAGTTCCAGGTCGGGCTGGGGTGGGTCGCCGTCGTGGCCGTCGCCCTCATGGTGGTCATCTTCGTGGCCGTGGTCGGCCACGCCCGAAAGATGCTGCTGGGCGCGTCCGACACCACCGAGGCGGCCGGGCCGCCAGGGTGGGTCACCACTCCGCTGGTGGGCGGCCTGGTCGCCTGTGGAGCCATCGGCGTGTTCGCCTGGCCACTGTCGGGGCTCCTGCTGGCAGCAGCACACGTGGTGGCACCGTGAACCGGCCCGCGGCCGTGACCGCGCCCGCGCCCGCGGGCGTCACGCTCGACCCGGTCGGGCTGCATCGGGTCGCCGGTGTGGTCGGCACGGCGGACCTGGTCGGCGCAGCCACGTCCCTGTTCGCCCAAGGGATGCGGCTCGCCCTCGTCTCCGGTCACGATGACGGCACGTCGATGGGCATCGTCTACCTGTTCACCTCCGGGCCCCCTGACGCCCGCGTCGAGCTCCACGTGCCGGTCGACCGCAGCCGTCCGGAGGTGCCGACCCTGGCCGGACTCTCGTTTCCGGCCAGCCGGTTCGAACGGGAGCTCCGCGACCTCTTCGGCATCGAGCCACTCGACCACCCGCAGGCCCGGCGCCTGGTTCTCCACCAGCACTGGCCCGCCGACTGGCACCCGATGCGACGGGGAACGGCGATGCCCCCGGTGATGGTCGCAGACGCCGGCCCCTTCCCGTTCGTCCAGGTGGAGGGCACCGGTGTCTACGAAATTCCGGTCGGCCCGGTCCACGCCGGGCTGATCGAACCCGGCCATTTCCGCTTCTGGGTGGTCGGGGAGACCATCTTGCGCATGAAGGCGCGGCTGTGGTTCGTCCACAAGGGGATCGAACGGCACGTCGAGGGCAAGGACGTGGCCTCGGGTCTTCAGATCGCCGAGCGGATCTCCGGTGACACCGCGGTCGGCCACGCGCTCGCCTACTGCCAGGCAGTGGAGGATGCCCGGCAGATGCCGGTCCCGCCGGCGGCACAGGTGCTGCGGGGAGTGCTCCTCGAACTCGAACGCCTCTACAACCACGTCGCCGACGTGGGAGGCCTCTGCAGCGACGTGGGGTTCGGCCTGGCTCACGCATGGGCGCTCTCCCTTCGCGAGCACCTGCTGCAGCTGAACGGCGAGGTCACCGGCCACCGGTTGCTGCGGGGGGGGATCGTCCCGGGGGGTGCCAGGGTGAGGCGCCTGCCCACGGCAGCCGAATTGGACGGGATCGGCCGCGACTTCGAGGAGATCGTGCAGCTCGTCAACTCGAACGACCTGGTCATGGAGCGGTTCGCCGGCACTGCCACCCTCGACCGATCTCACGCTCGCGACCTCGGCCTGGTGGGTGTGGCCGGTCGTGCATCCGGTCTGGCCTTCGACGCCCGGGTCGCCCATCCGTTCATCCGACCCGCAGGTGAGCCCACGTCCGTCGTCAACACAGATGGAGATGTGATGGCGCGGTACTCGGTGCGGGTGGACGAAGCGCGGGAGTCGCTTGCGCTGCTCGCCGACTTCGTCGGACAGGCCGGCCCGCTCGACGCCGTGTCGGCCGAGGAGCACGCACCACGCGCTCCGTCGGCAGGCGGGGTCGGGATCGTCGAGGGCTGGCGGGGGGTGATCGTCCATCGGGTGGAGCTCGATCGGAGCGGGTGCATCGCCCGGTTGAAGGTGGTCGATCCCTCATTTCTCAACTGGCCTGCCGTGCCGGTGTCGCTGGGGAACACCATCGTCCCCGACTTCCCCCTCGCCAACAAGAGCTTCAACCTGTCGTACGCAGGAAACGACCTCTAATGTCAGGAGACGCCGTGCCACATGCCTCGCTCACAGATCCGTCGGGATCGACCACAGGGCACCGGACATCCGGCGACAAGCGCCCGGGGCCGTGCCACCCCCAGCCGAGGGACGGCGGACCACGCCAGCGCGAGGAGCCGGCACGCTGATGACCACTCCCATCCACCAAGTGAAAGCCGAGTTCTTCAAGACCCTCGGCCATCCGGCCCGGATACGCATTCTCGAAGTACTCCGTGAAGGCGAGCGACCGGTCAGCGAACTCATCCCTGAGGTGGGGATCGAGGCCTCCCATCTTTCTCAACAGCTCGGCGTGATGCGGCGAGCCAACCTCATCCAGGCCCGCAAGGTGGGATCGAACGTCTACTACTCGGTGGGCGACCCGAAGCTGTTCGACCTCCTCGAAGTGGCGAAGCGTGTCATCAGGACGTCGTTGGCCGGCACCCAGGAGCTACTCGAACAGATGTAGGCCGTTGTCTCGCCCATCGACCCGGACCCCGATCACCCTGCCTGCAGCCGCACCAGCGGCGAGGCGCCGAGCCGTCCGTCGAGGGCAGCTACCCCGGGTCCGCGGCCGGCGACGGTCGCATCGAGGAAGTCGGCGACGGCGTTGTCGAGGACCGGCGTCCACGGAGTTCCGCCGGCGATCGGCGCCAGATGGTCCGCACCGATCAGTGACAAGTAGTACTTCGGGGCCTTCACCTGGCCGAACACGATCCGGCTGTCTGCGTACGGCACGACCGAGTCGGCGGTTCCCTGAACCAGCAACAGGGGCGCGATGCCCCGCACGACGACTCCGGCCATCGCATCGGGAGCGTCGGCAACGATCGCCCGTACCGTCGGATCAACGGAGCCCTGCTGGTATCCCGTCATCAGAGCGACATCGGCGCCGTCCGAATGACCTACCACCGCGATCCGCGCAACCTCGAGCTTCTTCCCCACAGGATCGCGCTGGAGCGCGCTGATGACGAAGGTCACGTCCACCGCCTCGTTGCCCAGGTCACGTCGGTCGAGTCCGAGCCCGCTCGCCGGGTCCTCGAGGGGGAAGGAAGGGGCGGCCACGACATAGCCAGAAGAGGCAAGGTTCGAGCAGAAGCGCTGGTAGACGAGGGGGCCCTCGTCGTACCCGTGGACGAAGATGACCAGGGGAAACGGTCCGGGCCCGACAGGAGCCCACACATAGGTCGGAAGACTCCGTTCCTGTGCAAGCGTGCTTCCGTCGCTGACCACCGGTCGGCCGGCATCGACGATCGGCAGCTCGCTCATCGTGACGGCCAGTCCGCGCGCAGGCTTGGTGGTCGAGGTCGTAAGAGTCGATGTCGTCTTCGTAGGGTTCCCACCGGTGGGAGCGCTCGCCTTCGCCGACGTCGCCGCTCCACAACCGGCCGAGCAGGACACGATGAGTGCCACTCCGACAACGGCAATCGAACGGCCTCGGCTTCGCAACGGCGTACCACCTGATCCGCATCGTCGGACGGGGGATTGATATCGAACGGACCTACACCGCACGCTACCGGGTGGACTCGACTTCGAACCCCGGCGGGGCAGCTTCGAGGTAGGTGGTGATTTCATCGGCATGGAGCAGCCCCGCCTGGGTGCCGACGGCGTGAACCACGCTCATCGAGTTGACCGGAGCCCTCAACATCGCCTCCTCGAGGGACATGCCGACGACGATGCACGCCAGCACGGTGGAGGCGAATGCGTCACCGGCACCGGTCCGATCGACGACAGGTTCCCTGTCCGGATAGATCGGGACCCGCCAGCGTTCGGCGCCACTCGCTCCGTACGCCCCGGCAGCGGCGTCGGTGATGACGACCTGACGCGGACCGAGCGCAAGCATGGCGGCCAACAGCGTGTCCATGTCGTCCGCGGGTCCGCACCCGCAGATCGCCTCTGCCTCTTCGCGATTGCAGACCAGCAGTCCGGTGCGCCGGTAGAGCCGGCCGAGCTGCCCCGATCCCCGCGCGATCTGGTAGGTGCCCGGCTCGAATGCCAACTCGACCGACGGTGTCTCTTCGAGCCAGTCGGCGATCTGGTCCTCGTAGACGTGTGCCTCACGGCCGACGGAGGAGAGGTAGAGCCACGCCGGCACCTCCGACGGGCGCAAGTGAGGCCAGTGGTAATCATGCTGCTCGTGGCGAACGAGGATCGTCCGCTCTTGGCCGAGGCGCAGGACGAAGTCGCGGTTGGTCGGGGTGGTCTGGTCGAGGCGCACCAGCGAGGTGTCGATGCCCTCCTCGTGCAGCGCTGCGACCGCGTCGCGTCCATGTTGATCGGCTCCGACGAACGTCGCAAGGGCAACCCGCAGACCCAAGCGCGCGCACGCCACCGCGGCGTTGGCGGCGTTGCCGCCGGCCGCGACCGTGGTCACGGACTCGTAGGGGACCTTGGCTCCGAACGGAAGGAGCAGCTTCGGCTCCCCCCCTTCGACATGCACGTTCACCTGATCAGGGGAGAGGGTGATGAAGACGTCCGCGGCGATGTCACCGATACAGATGACATCGAAGCGCTGCCGGTCCGTGATGCGTGTCTCCATTCGACCTCCTTGTCCGCCCACCAGCATCCTCGATGTTCCGGCTGGTGGTTATCCGGGCCGTCGAGCACCTTCTTCGTGCCGGATGGCGCCTTGGTGGCCGCCAACAGTGCCTCCGAGGCGTGCCCCGGTCAGAGGGCCGGGTGTGGACTCAGGGCGAATTGGGACTCAGGGCGAATTGGTCAGTGTGAACACGGCCTTCGCCCCTTTGGTCCCCTTGGCCGACACCGTGTAGGTGCCGGCAACCGGCGACGCGAACATGTTCATGGAGGCGGTCCCGTCCCAGGCGGTCGTCGTCCACGGGCCCTGCGGGCTGGCCGTCGGGTTCCTCTTGGCCGGGACGAACGCCACGGTGACCCCGCCCACCGGGGCTCCGAGGCTGTCGGTGACCTCCACCCCGAGGGGCAGGCCGAACTCGCTGTTGACCGGGGCCGCCTGGTTGTTCCCGCCGGTGACGGTCATACGGTAGTTGCCGGTCGGGTGCTCGAAGACCTGGCTGAGCCCGTTCGCCGAGATGAAGGCCACCGCCTGGCCGGCGCAACCTCCCGTCAACACCTGTTGGGAGCAGGTGGTGTAGGCGCCACCAGCCTGCGACCAGTCACAGCCTCCCCAATTGTTGACCAGGCTCTTGCCGCTGGCATCGGTGGCCGTATTGTCATAGAGGACACTGCCGCTGATCACCTTCGATCCCGAGGTGATGGTGAAACTGGTTTGGAACGTCTGCTCCCAGGTGAGGTCGAAGTCCCACTGCCCCGTCTCGGTGAAGGTCCCGGGGAATGGGCCGGTGGCAACTCCGCTGGCCTGGAAGTCGACGGTCCCGAACTGCTGCAACCCGCAACCGGCACTGGGGGTGAGCACGGCGGTCGGTGCGCTGAACCGCTCGCCGTCCAAGAGGATCTTCGACGCCTGGTGGGCCGCCGGAAGCGATCGGCCGGAAGCAGCCACGGGCGAACCTGCCGACAACGCCCCGACCAGTGCAGCTGCGGCCAACGACGCCGCGACGGCGATGCACACCAGTCGACCAGACCCCCTGCGGCTTCCTGCGCCGTCCACGTGCACCAAGGACCCCCGTTTCCGTGCCGGCACCAGGCAACCGGCCCGGCGGGCACACCTCGGTCCCGCCGCAGACCTGCCAGACCTGCCAGAACTGCGGAGGAACGACGAGAGCAACATAGCCGAGCACCACCACTGGGACCACCGTCCGCGACGACTGTCCGCGTTCGGCTGCACCCTGCCGGCGGGCACCTTTCGAACCCCTACGACCCCTCGGCGGTCGAGCCGGGGCTCCAGTCGGGGTCGAGCTCGAAGAACTGGCGGAGCAGTGCCTCCAAGCCGACTGCGAAGATCGTCCACTCCTCCGCCTCGCCGTCCGGCCCGGTGGGCAGGAGGACTCCCTTCATCTGGTCGTCGACGCGGTGGCGAAGTGAGCACCCTTCGGCGAGTGCACCCACGGCGATGGTGAACTGGCGCATCGTCAGAGGTTCGCGGAGCTGAAGTCCCAGGATGTCGGCCAGCAGTCCGTACGCACCCTCCCAGAGCTCGGTGACCGCGTCGTACCCTTCCATCAGGGCCGCCCTGATCCGCTTCTGGTCGCCGAGCTGATCTTCGGCGGTGCCCAATGCCCACACACCCATCCACAACGACCAGTTCTTCGACCGGCCGAGGGCGAGCATGTTCTCCGCACCTCCGATGCGGCACACTTCGCGCATGGCCCGAGCCCGCGTTTCGGGAACGGAGAGATCCACGCCCTCGAACATCATGTGGAGCGCTTCCAGCGTGTCGGCGACCTCGGCGCGCTCCTCGTCAGTGGCGATGGTGGCCAGAACATCCGCCTGGTAGTCGGCCTGGTTCTCCCATACCCGACGAATGATGGAGGCGTTGGTGAGCCGGATGCCGCTCTCCTTCTCCACCCGTTTGAAGACCCTCTTGAACGTCAGCGCGTCGGCGCCGGTTCCGAGTCCCTCCTCCACCAGAATCGATCGGCCGGTCTCGAGCAGCAGGGAGCGGAGCTCGTCCCGGCTCTGCTTGGGCTGACGCTTCTCCTTCATCACCCCGATCTCACGTTCCCACCGGAGCTGACGTCAATCGCATCCGGACCACCTCTCCATCATCTTCCACTGGGGGCCACCCGGCCAGTCGGACGGTCTTCGGCACCGGAGTCTCCACAGATTGCAATCAGGAGTTGCAATCTCGCCTGCTGGCATCCATACTGACAAAGAACGGGCGGCGGATTCCGAAAGCGCTCTGGCAGGTGTCGTGCGGAGCCGGCCAGAGCGCTTTGCGGGCCGGCAAGGTCCGGAAGCCGGAACGACCCGGCTCAGGCGGTGGCGGATGCGCGGATCGAATTCCATTGAGGTTGGCGCGGACCGATGCAGTCGGCGGCCGCCCGGCGCGCCGTGGTTCGCGTCCCCGGCATTGGTGCTTCTTGCCGCTGTCGCCATCCTCGAGGGGTACAAGGTGCTCAATGTGATGCCGGACAGCCGTTGGCAGCCGTCCGCCGCGGTCGTCGCCGCCCTCGCCCTCCCTCTGACCTCGGTCCTCACCCGGCCGGGCCGAGGGCGCCGGCGCGGCTTGGGCCAGAGAGTCGTGATGGGCGTCTCGGCGGCACTTCTCGTGGTGACGCTGGTGGAGTTCGCCGTCCATCGACCGTCGACCGTCTACGTGCTGGGAGTGGTCGATCTCCTCGTCGCCCTATCGGCAATGGCAGTGGTCCTCACCTCCGAACATCGGTACGTGACCCACGACCCGTCCGAGGACGCTCTGCTCGGTACGGCCGCACCGACCGAACTGCCCCGGGCCGACCGGTAACGGTCCTCCGGACCGCGGCGGGTAGGACTGCTTTCCGCCTGGCGCACCTCGGACACCCTCCGAACGGGCCGATCGAGCTCACTCCCAGGGGATCACCGACCCCCGGTGTTCCCCGGCGTCCCACCGATCGGCCGGTGGACAGACGAGCGGATGCGAATCTATCGTCAGTCGGGTTGACAGATTATCTGGCGTCGGCGATCGTCTGTGCGGCGATACCAGACCCACCCGATGCGAGGATGCACCCATGAAGAGCTACGAGCGGTTCGACGGCGTGATCAACCGGACCCAGGCCGAGTCGGAGCCGTGGTGGCCGACGCCGGCCCACCCCGGCGATGATGCACCCAACGTGGTGGTCATCCTCCTCGACGACACCGGGTTCTCCCACTTCGGCTGCTACGGGTCGGACCTGACCACCCCCTCTATCGACCGCCTGGCCGCCGGTGGGCTCCGCTACTCCAACTTCCACGTGACCCCCCTATGCTCGCCCACCCGGGCTGCCCTTCTCACCGGCCGCAACCACCACACGGTGGGCATGCGATCCATCTCCAACTTCGACAGCGGCTACCCCCACATGCGCGGCCACATCTCCAACCACGCCGCCACCGTGGCCGAGGTGCTGCGGGACGAGGGATACGCCACGCTCGCCGTCGGCAAATGGCACCTCTGCGCGATGGAGAACACCTCGGCGGCGGGCCCCTACGACCAGTGGCCCTGCCAACGCGGCTTCGACCGCTTCTACGGCTTTCTCGAGGGCGAGACCGACCAGTTCCATCCCGAGCTGGTCTACGACAACCACGCCGTCGAACCGCCGGCAACCCCCGAGCAGGGCTATCACCTGAGCGAGGACCTGGTCGACCACGCCATCGGCTTCATCCACGACACCAAGTCGATCCGGCCCGACCGGCCCTTCTTCAGCTACCTGGCCTTCGGCGCGATGCACGCCCCCCACCAGGCACCGGCCTCCTACCTCGAGAAGTACCGGGGCCAGTTCGACGCCGGCTGGGACGTCGCCCGCGACCAGTGGTTCGCCCGTCAGATCGAGATGGGGCTGCTGCCGGCCGATACCGAGCTCGCCCCCCGCAACCCCGGGGTGGAGCCCTGGGACTCGCTGCCCGAGAACCAGAAGCGCCTGGCCGCCCGATTGCAGGAGGCCTTCGCCGCCTTCCTCGAGCACACCGACGCCCAGATCGGCCGGTTCATCGACGCCCTCGACACCCTGGGCGAGCTGGACAACACCCTGATCGTCCTGCTGTCCGACAACGGGGCCAGCCAGGAGGGCGGTCCCTTCGGCGTCATGCACGAGATGAAGTACTTCAACTTCCTGGTCGAGACGCCCGACGATGCGGTCGAGCGCATCGACGACATCGGCGGCCCGCACAGCCACGCGAACTACCCGTGGGGCTGGGCCCAGGCAGGCAACACCCCGTTCAAGTGGTACAAGCAGAACACCCACGAAGGCGGGGTGCACGTGCCGCTCATCGTCCACTGGCCCCGGCGCATCACCGATGCCGGCGCCCTGTGCGACCAGTTCCACCACGTCAATGACATCGTCCCCACCATCTACCAGACCCTCGGCGTCGAGGCGCCGGCCACCTACCGGGGCCGGGACCAGATCCCGCTCTCGGGCGTCCCCTTCGGCTACACCTTCGACGCGGCCGATGCCCCCAGCGAGAAGCACGTGCAGTACTTCGAGATGATGGGCCACCGGGCCATCTACGCCGACGGGTGGAAGGCGGTCACCCGCCACCAACCCGGCGTGCCCTTCGAGAACGACGAGTGGGAGCTCTACCACCTGGCCGAGGACCGCTCTGAGAGCCGCAACCTGGCCACCGACATGCCCGACAAGGTGGCCGAGCTGATCGAGCTGTGGTGGAAGGAAGCCGAGGAGAACGGCGTCCTCCCCCTGGACGACCGGACCATCGAGCTGTTCTTCACCCGCTACCGCGACCACTCGCCGCACCCGGTCGACCGCCACTACTCCTACATTCCCCCGATGTCGCCACTTCCCGGCCAGGTGGCCCCGGCCCTCGGGGCACGCGGCTGGGACATGGCAGCCACCATCGAGCGGCCCGAAGGTGCCGGCGGCGTCCTCTACGCCTCGGGCACGGAGAACTCGGGGGTGAGCCTGTTCGTCCAGGAGGACCGGTTGGTCTTCGACTACAACTGCTTCGGCGACCACCACCTGGCGGTGTCCGAGGCACCCGTCCCGGTGGGGACCTCGGTGGTCGGGGTCCGGTTCCGCCGCACCGGAAAGAGCGGTGAGGCCACCCTGTTCATCGACGGCGCGCCCAGCGGCACCATCACCGTCCCGTTCGCCATGACCATCATCTCCAGCGTGGGACCCAGCATCGGCTACGACCACGGATCGCCGGTCAGCGAGCGCTACTCGGGCCACTTCCCGTTCGAAGGCCGGCTCCATCGCATCGACGTCGATCTGCTGCGCCCGGCCGACAAGAACGACCAAGCCGAGGCCGAACAACGCGCCGCGATGTCCCGCCAGTGACCCGTTCGCCCAGCGACGTGCCGGGCTGAGGGTCGGGCTGAGGGCCGCGGGGACCCGACCGCCGGGGACACCACCGGCGGCAGTGCACTCAGGCGGTAAACCGGGCCGAGGCCCCGGCATCCACATCGATCACCGAGCCGGTGATGTGGCGCGCGCCCTCGGAGGCCAGGAAGACCACCGCTGCCGTGATCTCCTCGGGCTCGATCCACGGGACCGGCTGCGCGTGGAGACCGGCCATGGCCGGTGCGACGTCCTCCCTGGTCGGATGGTCGAGGTCGGGCCGCATGAGGGCATAGAGCGCGTCGTTGTGGATCATCGGTGTGGAGATGTTGCCCGGTGCGATGGCGTTCACCGTCACCCCGAAGCCAGCCAGCTCCAGGGCCACCGACTTACACAGGCCGATCACCCCCCACTTGGAGGCCACGTAGGCCGGAATGCCCGGGTTTGCCGAGCGGCCCATCATCGAGGAGATGCCGATCATCCGGCCCCAGCGCTGTCGCCGCATATGCGGCGCCGCCGCCCGCATCGCGTTGAACACGCCGGTCAGATTGATGTCGATGGTCTCGCTCCACTCGGAGGCATCCATGGTGCAGATCGACCCAAGCGCCGAGACGCCGGCGTTGGCCACCAGGATGTCCACCGAGCCCAGCTCGGTCCGGACCTCGTCGACGAAGGCCACCATGGCGTCGAGGTCCCGCACGTCGACCACGGATGACACGCACCGGCGGCCCTGGTCGGCGACCAGCCGGGCCGTCTCGGCGAGGTCGTCCTCGGTGGCCAGCGGATAACCGACGCTGGCCACGTCGTGGCAGAGATCGCATACCGCTACATCGGCGCCCAGTCGGGCCAGTTCGGCGGCATGGCTGCGCCCCTGCCCGCGCGCCCCCCCGGTGATCACCACTACCCGGCCGGCAAACGGTGCCTGGTCACTGGGTTCGGTCATTCCCCCTCCGATCGGATCGAGCGTTCCCCGGCATGGCCGTGCGCGCCGAGGATGGGATCCTAAGGCTCCCGACGGGAGACCGCCGGTGCCTGCTCCTTCGGCAGGGGTCGCACCGGTCAGGCCGTCCGGGCCCACGCCCGAAGCACCTGGCGATAGCGCCGGTCCCACTGGTCGTAGATCCCACGCAGCGCGGGACCCGGCCAGGTCCCCACCAGCAGTTCGGCCGGCAGTAGAGGGTCCGCCTGCAGGTGGCGGAGCACGGCTGCGGAGAGCTCGAACCCGGGGGCCAGATCAGCCGGACCTTTGGCCGGGAGCCGGTCCAGCCGGGTGCACAGCTCGGTGGCCCGACCAGCCCAACCCTCGAGGTCCCACAGCTCGGCGGCCAGTCGGACCGGATCGGCGTCGGGGACCCCGGTGTACAGCGCGAAGTCGGCGTCGCCGGCCGGATCCGGTCGGAGGTCGGTGTTGTCGGGACGTAGCCAGAACCCCTCCCGCTGCTCCGCCAGGCGGGCCAGCATCAGCCGCTTGCGCCGAGCGGCGCGGTCCTCGGCCGAGCTGCCCGAGGTGGTCACCACCACCAGGCGCCACTGCCGGTTCCACGGACGGGTGCGGCCCCGTCGGCTCTCCTCTTGGCGCTCCTGGCGGTCGAGGAGGCGGCCGGCCAGCCGGTACCGGCCCCTGCCGTCGGTGGTCACCTCCCCGGCGGCTGACATCCGACTGAGGGCCACGCGGGCCCGGTTCTGGTTGATGCCGAACAGGTCGGCCAGGTGCACCAGATGGGCCACCGGCAGCTCCGGGGGATCCTCGCCCAGCAGGGCACTGGCCAGCACCGACCGGGCCGTGAACGGAGCCCGGCGGTCCCGCACCGTGTCCTGAGTGATCTCACTCTCTTGCGTCATCTGTTCACTGATTGTAATATGCCCATCGTGGCGTCCACCATGGTGCTCGATGAGGCCGACCGCCCGGAGGTCCTCCCCACCGACCGCCTCCGGGAGAACGGCATGTGCCGGTCCGAGCTCCGGCACCAACTCCGCCGGATCGACGATGTCCGCAACGCCATCACCGTGGTCGCCGTGTGGTTCTGGGTGGCCGTCCTGATCGGCGGAGCGGTATGGATCGACCGTCCCGCGGCCTACCTGGCTGCATTCCTCTTGATGGGTCCGGTGTACGCACGCTTCGCCATCTTGATGCACGAGGCGGCCCACAAGCTCCTCTTCACCAACAAGCGGTGGAACGACTGGGTGGGCACCTGGCTCATCGCCTACCCGACCTGGACGCCGATCTCCATCTACCGACGGGGCCACTTCGCGCACCACAAAGAGGAGTTCGGGCCCAACGAGCCCGACATCGCCTTCTATCGCGGCTACCCCTGCGACCGGCGCACCCTGGCCCGCCGCCTGGTCCGCGACGTGGTGGGCATCTCTGGTTGGAAGAACTTCACGCCCCTGTTCAAGGCCTTGAGGAGCAAGGCGTTCCGTCCGGTCTCGCTGTCCATCCTCGGAGTGCAGGTCGTCCTGTGGGCGTCACTGTGGGCGGCCACCGGCCGCTGGTGGATCTACCCGCTCCTGTGGTGGCTCCCCTGGATGACCCAGTGGCGGGTGATCAACCGGCTCCGGGCCATCGCCGAGCACGGTGGACTCGTGGCCGGCTCCGACCGCCGGGTGACCACCCACAACGTTCACCAGGGCTGGCTGGCCCGGTTCTGGTTCGTGCCGTACAACACCGGATGGCACCTGGCCCACCACGTCGACATGGGCATCCCGTGGCGCAACCTCCCGAAGTTCCACGCCGAGCTGGAGCGGGCCGGCTACGTCACCGCGGGACTGACCTACCCCAACTACCGCTCGCTGTGGAAAGCATTGGCCTCGGCCGGAACCGCGGACCCTGCCAGACCGGCCTGATCGATCACACCTTGCGCCCGCGCAGGGACCGATAGCGGTTCACCAACCCGGCCGTCGAACTGTCCTGGCCACGAAGATCGGGTGGGCCGGCTGCGGTCAGGGTCGGTGCCAACTGCATCGCCATCACCTTCCCGAGCTCCACCCCCCACTGGTCGAACGAATCGATTCCCCACACCGCCCCTTCGGTGAAGACGGTGTGCTCGTAGAGGGCGACCAACTGGCCGAGGACCGACGGGGTCAACTTCGGGGCGAGGATGGTCGAGCTCGGGTGGTTGCCCGGCATCACCTTGTGGGCCACCACCGCCGGGGGGGCACCCTCGGCTGCCACCTCGCCAGCCGTGCGTCCGAAAGCCAGCGCCTTGGCCTGGGCGAAGCAGTTGGACATCAGCAGGTCCTGCTGATCGCCGTTCTCGTGGGTCGATTCGGCGAACCCGATGAAGTCGACGGGAACCAGCGTGGTGCCCTGGTGGAGGAGCTGGTAGAAGGCGTGCTGGCCGTTGGTCCCCGGTTCACCCCAGAAGATCTCACCGGTCCGGCCCAACACCGGTGACCCGTCACGCCGGACCGATTTGCCGTTGGACTCCATGGTCAGCTGTTGCAGGTAGGCCGGAAACCGGGCCAGGCGCTGGCTGTAGGGGAGGACCGCGTGGGTCTCCGCCCCGAAGAGGTTGTTGTACCAGACGTTGAGCATGCCCTGGATTGCCGGCAGATTGGCCTCGAGCGGGGCGGTGGCAAAATGCTCGTCGATGGTATGGAAGCCGGCCAGCATGTCGGCGAACGCCTCGGGGCCGATGGCAACCATCAAGGAGAACCCGATGGCCGAGTCGTAGGAGTAGCGGCCGCCCACCCAGTCCCAGAAGCCGAACATGTTGGCCGGGTCGATGCCGAAGGCGGTGACACCTGCCTCGTTGGTGGACACGGCCACGAAGTGTCGGGCCACCGCCTCGTCCCCACCGCCCACTCCCTCCAACAGCCAACGCCGGGCCGCCCCGGCGTTGGTCAGCGTCTCGAGGGTGGTGAAGGTCTTCGAACTGACCACGAACAGCGTCTGGTGCGGGTCGAGGTCGTGAGTCTTGTTGTAGAAGTCGACCGGGTCGATGTTGGACACGAAGCGGCAGGTGATGTCCGGGGTGGCGTAGTCCGCCAGCGCCTCGTAGGCCATGGCCGGCCCCAGGTCGGACCCTCCGATGCCGATGTTGACCACCGTGGTGATCCGCTTACCGGTCTGGCCCGTCCACTCGCCGGAGCGGATGCGGTCGGCCACCCGGCCCATCCGATCGAGTACCCGGTGCACGTCGGCCACGACGTCCTGCCCATCGACCTCGAGCGTGGCGTCGCGCGGCAACCGCAGGGCCACGTGCAACACCGCGCGATCCTCGGTGGTGTTGATATGCCGGCCGGCGAACATGGCATCCCTACGCTCCTCTACGCCGGACCGGCGAGCCACGGCCATCAGCGCGGCCATGGTCTCGTCGGTCACCCGGTGCTTCGAGAAGTCGAGTGAGAGGTCCCCGGCCGTGATCGTCATCCGCTTCCCGCGGTCGGGGTCGGCGGCGAAGAGCTCCCGCAGGTGCCGCTCGCGGATCACCCCGAAGTGTTCGCGGAGCCGATGCCACTCCTCGGTGTCGGGCAGGTCCACCACTTCACCATTCGGGTCCATGGATCCTCGATTCCTCTGTGATCGCCCTGGTCGGCAGCTGTAAGGACCTTAGACAGGCTGCGCCCGGGTGACGAAGAAGATTACCCATTGATCACCTTTCATTGACGCGTCGATCGCGTCTCGTTCACCTGCCCTCCTTAGGGTGGACCTCGATGACAGCGCATCCCAAAGCCCAGTGCACGCACCCCGCCCGGGCAGATCGGCCGGGTGTTGTACCAGTGTTGACCGGGTCGCTCCGTCCGGAGGCCTGGCCTCCCCTGCCTCTCACGGCAACAGCACGACATTCGGCTCCTCCGGTGAGGCAACCCAGCAGTGGTGTGGCCGCCAGCGCGCGTCGACGGAGTCACGCGCCCACGGAGTGCACCCTGTTCCGGAGAGCCTTGGGCCAGCGATGACCCTGGCTTTCCGCGAAGTCGAACAAGGGACGCTTCCCCCCGAGGCGCACCCGACCATCCTGATCATCGACGACGATCCACCCTCGCGAGACTCGCTGGCCGCCATCTTGTCGGTCGAGGGGTTCGACGTGGTGACCGCAGCCGGCGGCGACGACGGGGTGGCTCTGCTGGCGTCGGCCCGCCCCTCGTTGATCCTGCTCGACATGCAGCTGGCCGATTCCCAGGGCCTCAGCGTGTTCCGGAGGATCAACGCCCTCAACCCGGGCGTGCCGGTGATCATGGTCACCGCCCGCGACGACGAGCTCGATGCAGTGCTCGCGCTCGAGGCCGGGGCAGCCGATCACGTCACCAAACCGCCGCGGCCTCGGGCGGTGCTCCGCCGGGTGGGTCGCCAGACCCACGCAGCGGAGACCACTCCCCCCAACGGCGTCTACACGTTCGGTCCGGTCTGCATCGACATCTCCCTCCGCGAGGCAATGGTGCGGGAGCAACAGGTCGATCTCTCCCGAAAGGAGTTCGACCTGTTGGCACTGCTGGTGTCCGAGGCGGGCCACGTGGTGACCCGCAAGCAGTGCATGGTCCGCATCTGGCGCGACCGGAAGATGGGTGACAGCCGGACCCTCGACACCCACGTCAAACGCCTCCGCAAGAAGATCGAGTTCAACCCGGCCGACCCCCAGCACATCGTGACCGTCCGAGGGATCGGATACCGCTTCAAGTCGTAAGAGTCCGCCCGGCGCCGCCTTCGCCCATGCCCTCCCCCATTGGTCGACGAATGGTGTGCGGGCGGACCCTTACGGTTTGAATCACTCCGCCTCTCCCCCGGGCTCCTGCCGTAGACTCGCCCTGGCGATGGAGCTCGCCCTAACCGCCGAATTTGGCTGATGGCTCCTACCGGAACAGCAGGAGTCGCGACACCGGAGGGAGCGAGGGTGGCCGAATCGGACGTCGGTGAGAGCCGCCACCTGCCCGAACCGCCGCTGCGCCTGCTGGCGATCGCGGGTGGCGGTGCAATCGGCACGCTGGCCCGCTACGGCGTCGTCCGCAACCTGGCCGCCACCTCCCTCGGCTTCCCGTGGCCGACATTCGTGGTCAATGTTGCCGGCTCCTTCATCTTGGGAGTGATCGTCACCCTGGTGGTCGAACGGTGGCCGCCCACCCGGTTCGTCAGGCCCTTCGCCGCCATCGGGTTCTGCGGAGGGTTCACCACGTTCTCCACCATGGTGGTCGAGGCCGTCCAGCAGGGCCAGCACGGCCGGGTCGGACCGAGCGCCCTCTACCTGCTGGCCTCGTTGGCAGCGGGCCTGGTCGCCGCGGGCCTGGGCATCACCGTGGTCCGTGGCCGCATCCTGGCCATCGGGGGAGACCGGTCCATTCCCGACCCCGACGACCTGGGTGTCCTCTTCGCCGCCGATACCGGCCCCTCGGCTCCGACCGACACCACCGGGTCCGGGTCCGATCGCGTTGTCGGCGACGGCGACGGCGTCGGGCCCCGGTCATGATCATCGCCGGAGTGATGGCGGCCGGCGCCTTGGGGGCGATGCTCCGCTATCTCGTCGACCGGACGGTGCAACGGCGATCCGGCTCGGACTTCCCCCTGGGGACCCTGGTGATCAACGTGAGCGGTTCGCTGGTGCTCGGGGTGCTGGTCGGCTCCGAGCTCCACCACGGAATCTCCACGACCTGGCTGACCGTGTGTGGCACCGGCCTCATCGGCTCCTACACGACGTTCTCCACCCTGACCTTCGACACCGTACGCCTGCTGGAGAACGGCGAATGGTCGCCCACCGCTGCCAACGTGGTGCTCAGCCTGGGTGCGGGCCTGGTGAGTGCTGCGGCGGGCCTGGCCCTCGGGTCGCTCACCTGAGCTCCGGGTCTGGCCCCGACGGACCACCAGGGCACCCGCCTGCCTGCCCCACAATGTTCACAGAACGATCACCCCGGTGTCGCCCGGGCGTTGTCTTGCGTTCACCTGGCTTTCCTAAGGTCCGGATGGGAGGTTGCCCCTATATGGTCGCCGACGGTGAGAGCGTCAGAGTGCTGGTGATCGAGGACGAGGAGTCCTACCGTCAGGCGCTGGCCTCCGGCCTCGGCCGCGACGGGTTCGACGTCGAGGTTGCGGCCGACGGTCCCGAAGGCCTCCGCCTGTTCGCCGCACGCCAACCGGACATCGTGCTCCTCGACATGCTCCTGCCCGGGATGCACGGCATCGAGGTCTGCCGCAGGATGCGCGCCATCACCCAGGTCCCCATCGTGATGGTGAGCGCGGTCGACACCGAGCTCGACGTCGTCCTCGGCCTGGAGCTGGGTGCGGCAGGCTATGTCACCAAGCCGTTCCGGCTGCGGGAGCTCATCGCCCGGATGCACGCCATCCTTCGCAGGGTGTCACCTCCCTCCGATCCGCTGGCGCCGATCACCGCGTCGGAGACCGCCATCGGCCCGTACCTGCTCCTCGACGATCAGCGGCCTGATGCCGCCTTCGGCTCGGTCGCGGTCGACTTCGTGCGCCGAGAGGTGACCGTCGAAGGCCACAAGACCCACCTCTCCCGACGGGAGTTCGACCTGTTGGCGGTGCTGCTCACGCCGGCCCGGCGGGTCCGCACACGCGACGAGCTGATCGACATGCTCTGGCCCGACCGGTACCTCTCGGACAGCCGGACCCTCGACACCCACATCCACCGCCTGCGCGCCAAGCTCGAGCCCGACCCGGCCGACCCGCAGTACATCGTCACGGTGCGGGGCGTCGGATTCCGGATCGACCCGGACGGCACCAGGATGGCCCCGCCGTCCCGCCGGGGGTCCGAGGGCGCCCGTGGTCAGGGGCTGTCGGTCCGGGACGAGGCCGTCAGCGCGTAGCAACCGGGGCCGGAACGGCAGGCTCAGCCGAAGCGACCGTTCACGTAGTCCAGGGTCCGGGGGTCCGAGGGCTCGCTGAACAGCTTGGCCGTCGAACCGAACTCGATCAGCTCGCCGGCCTTGTCCTCGCCCATCAGCAGGAAGGCGCACCGGTCGGAGACCCGCATGGCCTGCTGCATGTTGTGGGTGACGATGATGATGGTGACCCGGTGCTTGAGCTCACCGACCAGCTCCTCGATGCGCTTGGTGGCGATGGGGTCGAGGGCCGAGGTCGGCTCGTCCATCAACAGCACCTCGGGCTCGACGGCCAAGGCCCGGGCGATGCACAGGCGCTGCTGCTCACCGCCGGACAAGGTGCTGGCGTGGGCATTCAGCCGGTCGCGCACGCTGTCCCACAACACGGCGGCGACCAGCGCGGACTCCGCCGCCTCGTCGAGGAGTGCCTTCTTGCGCACCCCGTTGAACCGGAGCCCGGCCACCGCGTTCTCATAGATGCTCATGGTGGGGAAGGGGTTGGGCCGCTGGAACACCATGCCCACCCGCGACCTGAGCAGGGTCGGATCGGTGGTCGGTGCGTAGATGTCGGTGCCGTCGAGCAGGACGGTTCCGGTGACCGAGGCCGTCCGCACCGTGTCGTGCATCCGGTTGAGGGCGCGGAGCAGGGTGGTCTTTCCCGAGCCGGAGGGTCCGATCAGCGCGGTGATCTCACCCACGTGGACGTCGAAGCTCACGTCGCGCACCGCCTTGCGGCCGGCAAAGGCCACGGTGACGCCCTGCAGGCTCATGACCGGGTCGCCCGCCGGCTCCGGGTCCGGCAACTCCTCGGCGGTGCCCGGCCCGGCGCCTTCCTCCAGGTGGGGAACGGCCGGTATCGGATCGATCATCGTCTCTCCCTCTGCAGCACCGTGGCGAGCACCCGGCTCCCGATACTGAGCACCAGGACCACCACCATCAACAGCAGCGCCGCTCCCCAGGCGATCTGGATCAGGTCGGCATACGGCTGGCTGCTGTTGTTGTAGATGGCCAGGGGGAGGGCTTCTATCGGCTTGGTGGGGTTCCACTTCAGGTACTGGTTGCCGAAGATGGTCAGGAGCAGGGGCGCCGTCTCGCCGAGGCCTCTGGCCACGGCGAGGAGCACCCCGGTGATGATGCCGGGCATGGCGGCCGGGACCACCACCCGGCGGGCGATGGTCGCCCTGCGTGCGCCCAGGGCCAGGGCGGCCTCGCTCAACTGGTGGGGGACCCCGCGAATGGCCGTCTCTCCGGCCCGCATGATCACCGGCAGCATGATGAACCCGATAGCGAAGGCACCGGCCAGTGCGCTGTAGCCGCCGGTGTTCCTGACGATGGCGATGTAGCCGAAAATCCCGATGGTGATCGATGGCATGCCGGTCATCACGTCGGCGGTGAAGCGGACGGACTCCGCGATGCGGCCATCCGACTCGGCCAGGAAGAGCCCGCACAGGAGTCCGATCGGCACGGTGACCGCGGTGGCGATGACCCCGATCTCCACCGTTCCCACGATGGCGTTCCACACGCCCCCACCCGGGATGCCCTCGGGCGTCGTCGACTGGGTGAAGAAGTCGATGTTCCACGCCGGTAGCCCTTTGGCCACCACGTAGGCGATCACCGCCACCAGGGGCACGATCGCGAGTGCCAGGGACACCCAGCAGATCCCGATGGCGATCCTCGAATAGACCTTGCGCCGGCCCAGTGAGGCAGCGGCCACGTTCTGGATCTTCCGGCGCCGCACGAGGTTCGGGTCGGCGGAGGGGTCGAAGGCCAGCGTGGTCACGCCACCGCCACCGAGGTGACGCCGCTCCGGGCGGTGTTGCGCACCAGCACGCGGGCCAGGGCGTTCACGCAGATCCCGATGACCAACAGCACCAAGCCTGCGGCGAACAAGACGCTGAGCTGGGTGCCGGTCGCCTCGCCGAAGTTGTTGACGATGAGGGAAGCAAGTGTGGCCGCTGCTGACTTGACGGAGTGGGCGACATAGGGCGAGTTGCCGATGACCAGGGCCACCGCGACCGTCTCGCCGAGTGCCCGGCCCGTGGCCAGGGTGAACGCGCCGAGGAGCCCGGTGCGCGCCCCGGGCACGACCACTTTGCGCAGCACCTGCCAACGGGTGGCGCCGAGGGCCATCGCCCCTTCGACCTGTTCCACGGGCACCACCGCGAGCACGTCCCTCGAGATGGCCACCATGGTCGGCAACACCATGACGAAGAGGATGATGCCGGCCAGCAGGAGGCCGACCCCCTCATTGGGCCCGCTGAACAGACCGGTCCAGCCGAGTACCGAGGTCAATGCAGGCTCGACGTGATCACGGAACAGCGGGGCCAGCACGATCAACCCCCACAGCCCGTACACAACGCTGGGCACGGCGGCCAGCAGCTCCACTGCGGTGCCCAACCCGGCCCGGAGCCGGTGGGGCACCAGGTAGGCCAGGGCCAGCGCGGTCCCGAGGCCGATGGGCACGGCGAAAACCAGCGCGATGGCCGTGGTCTCGATGGTGCCGAGGATGAACGGGAGCAGGCCGTACTTGCCATGACCCGGGTCCCAGACCTTCTGGACGATCCACGAGAACCCGAGGGTGGAGAAGGCCGGCCGGGCCTGCACGATCAGCGAGACGACGAACCACGCCACCAGGGCCACGAAGACGGCCCCCGCCACGGCCAGCAGGCCCCGGTAGGCACCGTCGGGAAACACGAAGCGCCTGCCTCGCCTCGCGCTTCCCCTCGGTGGTGTACCGAGTGTGGTCACAGCCGACCGGCCAAGCCCTCCGGGCCACGAGGGATGCGCCCACGGCTGCTCACTTGGTGAGGAGCGCCTGCCCGCTCGTGCCGGTCACCGTCAGCAGCTGCGTCCGATCCTGGTTCTGGACCGCCGCCGGCAGCACCACGTAGTCGAGACTGGCCGCCTGGTCCTGCCCGCCACCGGTGTGGGTGGTCCAATCGAGCACCTTGACCGTGCCTGCACCTGCGGTGTCGTTGGTCTGCTTCTGGAGGAGGATCGCCCAGCTGTACCCGGAGATCGGATAGCTGGCCGCACCCGGCTCATTGACGATGGAGAAGTCCGTCGCCGACACGTTGACCTTCTGGTCGGCATCGGCGGCCACGCTGACCAGCGAGGGGGCTACGAAGACGCCGGCGGCGTTCTTGATGGAGGCGTAGGTGAAGTTGTTCTGGATGGCGTAGGCCAACTCCACGTACCCGATGGAGTACGGGGTCGACTTGATGCTGGAGGCCACCCCCGAGTTCTTCGGTGACTGCACTGCAACCGGTGGCCAGGGGATGGTCTTGCTGGTGCCCAGCGTCCACGCGGTCGGGTTGGCCGCCTTCAGGTAGTTACTGAAGATGTAGGTGGTGCCCGAACTGTCGGCCCGGACCTCGGGGACGATCGGGTTGGACGGGAGTGTGACGCCCGGGTTGAGCGCGGTGATCTGCGACGCGTTCCATGTGGTGATCGTCCCCGCGAAGATGCCGGCCAGGGTGGGGGCGTCGAACCGGATGCGCTTGGTCACCCCGGGGAGGTTGTACGAGATCGAGACGCCGCCGAGGGTGTCGGGGATCTGGACGACCGGGCCGGAGCTAGCGGGCACCTTGGCCAGGTCCGACGTGGACATCGGGACGTCGGAGGCGGCGAAGTTGACCGACCCGGCCTCGAAGGCGGTGATGCCGGCGCCGCTGCCCACGCCCTGGTAGTTGATCTGAAGTCCCTGGTTCTTCGAGTTGTAGGCGTAGAAGGCCTTGGTGAAGAAGGGCTGGACGAATGTCGAGCCCGACGCGTTCAGGCTGCCAGCGGGGGCTTTCAGATCGGCGGCCAGAAACGCGGCGTTGCCCGCGCTGATCACGCCGCCGGGGGGGGTGGTGGTCGTCGTCGAGGTGGTGGAGGAGGAACTGCACGCCGCAAGCAGGGTGCCCAGGGCAACCAGGCCGGCGGCCAGAACGGGCATTGCCTTCCGCTGGGGTCGTGCCGTCGTCTGTTCGATTCTTCCAAAGTCCACTGGTGGTCTGACCTCCGTGTTCGCCATGCCCGGCCGTTGGTCGGCCGACCACGTGGACGCAGCACGCGCCCTGCTCCGACCGTAACGATCGGAGGTGAACGCCCGGCGAACCTGAGGTGAACGGACCGCAAACATCTGATGCTTTCGCGATGAATTAGTTGGCCGGCGATTCGAGGAACCCGGTGATGATCCGGGCCAGCTCCAACGGCTGATCGCCTTGGATGCTGTGCCCGGCGTCGCCGACCACTACCACCGCGTCGGTCGGGCGGCGGCGACGGAACTCGGCCACGTCGTCGTCGTCCACCACCGGGGAGAGGCTGCCCCTCGCCAGCAGTACCGGCACCCCGATGTGCTCGAGATCGTCCCACTGCGAGGCGAAGTCGACCCGCTCCACGTGGAGCCCGGTCCCGCCGGCAGGGCGGCCGATCTGGTGGCGCCACGTCCAGGTGCCGTCATCGCGTTGCACCGCGTTGTGCAGCACCCCCCGGCGAAGGGACGAGATGGTCCGGGTGGGGTTGAACTGGATCGTCCGCTCGAGAATCTCGTCGAAGGAGGCGAAGGTCTCCGGGCCGGCCAGGAAGGCGACGATGTCCGAGGTCTTGTCGCCGTCGACCCCCGGGGTGATGTCGACCAGCACCAGCTTCGCCACCAGCTCGGGGTGGCGGGTTGCCAGCGCGATGGCAGTGGCCCCCCCGAGGGACATGCCCACCACTGCCCGGGCCCCGGGAGCCAGCACACCGATCGCAACAGCCACGTCGTCAGCCATCGCGCCCGGGTCGAGGTTGGGCGAGTCCGCGGGCCAGTCGGAGTGGCCGTGGCCCGGAAGGTCGACTGCCACCAGGGGCCGCTCGAGTGCCAGGGCCACCGTGTCCCAGGTGTGGGCGTTCTGCCCGCCGCCGTGGAGGAGCACCAGCTCCGCCGGTTCCGCTCCCCACACCAACGCGCTCACCATCCGGCTGGGGACGACCTCGACCGACTGGCGGCGGACCTCGGGCTGACCCTTCCACACCAGGCCGGCCTCACCGACGTTCTCCGCGAACAGCGAGAACTCGTCGTAGCTGCTCCCCGGGCCGGCGCTCATACCGGGACCCCCAAGTCGGCATGGCCCAGGGCGGCGACCAACTCGCCCAGAGTGTCCTCGGCCACGGCATAGGGGGTGTAGAAGCCCACCCGGGCCACCAGGCCCCCGAACCGCGACGCGATCACTCCGGCCACCTCCTTCGGTGATCCCACGGCCGCGAAGGTGGCCAGCATGGTGTCATCGATCATGTCGGGCATCTCCTCCCATCGAGCTGACTTCGAGAGCGAATTGAGCTCGGGTTGCAGATGCTCCCACCCCTCCACCTCCAGGACCGGCCGGTAGGCCGGGGTGGAGGCGTAGAACGACAGGAGCCAGCGGCCGGCCCCCAGCGCCGTCTCCAGTTCGACCTCGTCCCGCCCGCAGCACACGATGACCTCGCCGGTCACCGTCAGATCGCCCCGGGACCGGCCGGCCCGGGCCAAGCCCTCCGCGATTGCAGGAAGGGTGCGCTGGCGGAAGTGGGCGGCGGTGTTGAAAGGCATGACAAGCAGCCCGTCGGCCACCTCGGCGGCAAGGCGAACCATCTGGGGGCCCAGCCCACCCAGGGCGATCGGCGGCATTCCGAAGGGATGCGGCCCGGGGTTGAACATGGGCGGCATCAGGGTGTGCGAGGTGAACTCGCCGCGGAAGTCCAGGCGCTCACCGGTCTCCCAGGTGGCGAAGATGGCACGGAGCGCCCCGACCATCTCGCGCATCCGGGCCACCGGCCGGTCGAACTCGGCGCCGTACCGCTTCTCCACCTGGGCGCGGATCTGCGAACCGAGCCCCAGGGTGAACCGGCCCTTGGACAGCAGCTGGAGGTCGTAGGCCTGATGGGCCAGCTGCACCGGGTTGCGGGGGAACGCGATAGCCACGTTGGTCGCAAGCTCGAGCGCCGAGGTGGCCCCCGCCGCCAGAACCAGCGGGGTGAACACGTCGTGAGGCCCCTCGAACGTAAATACCCCGTCCACCCCGAGCTCCTCGAGTCGGCGGGCGTGGTCACCGGCGTCCTCGAGACCAGCCAGCAAGGTGTCGAACTTCATCGCCTGCCCACCGGGCACGGCCCGCCCGTGGCCGAACGGGACGTGCGAGATGGCGCAACCATGGCCTCATGCTCCCACTCGCGGGCCCCCGGTGCCGTCCGGCCCGTCACCGGACCGACCCGGTGACACACTGGAGCGATGGCCCCGAAGTTCTGCACCCCCGACCAGGCCGCCTCGCTCATCCGCACCCGGGACTCCATCGGGTTCGGGTTGGGCCCGGCCAACCCGGACGCCTTCTTCGCCGCGCTGGGACAGCGGGAGGACTGGGAGGACCTGACCTTCTGCGGTGCACTCCTCCTCGGCTTCTACCCGGTGCTCGCCCACCCCAACGTGTTCTACCGGTGCGGGTTCTTCGGGCCGTCCGAGCGGATGCTGCTGGCCCAGGGAGCCAATATCGAGCTGGTCCCGGGCGGGTTCCGCCAGTTCGCCCCCATCCTGCGGCGGTACTCCCCTCGGGTGATGACCGCCCAGGCCGCCCCGCCCGGTGCCGATGGCACGATCAACCTCTCCCTCCACCTCGGCGCCACCAGGGACGAGCTGGTGCTGGCCGGCCAGGACCCGGAGCGCCTGTTGGTCATCGAGGTCAATCCGAACCTGCCCCGCACCTGCTCGCTGCCGCCCCGGTTCGCCAACACCGTGCCACTCGACCTGGTCGACGTGGTGGTGGAGGCAGACGGACAGCCCTTCACCCTGCCCGAGGCACCGCCCGACGACATCGACGAGGCCATCGCCGCGGAGGCCCGCTCGTACATCAGCGACGGCACCACCCTGCAGATCGGCATCGGGGCAGTCCCCAACATGGTGGCCTCCAAACTGGCCGACAGCGCCGGTGGTGGCTACGGGGTCCACAGTGAGATGTTCACCGACGGCCTGATGAAACTGCACCAGGCCGGCAAGGTGACCAACGACGCCAAGAGCGTGTTCAACGGTGTGTCGATCAGCACCTTCGCCCTCGGCTCGGCCGAGCTCTACGGATGGCTGGACGGCAACGACCAGGTCGCATTCGTGCCCGTGCAGGTGGTCAACGACCCGACGGTCATCGCCCAGAACCACTCCTTCGTGTCCATCAACGGGGCGTTGAGCGTCGACCTCTACGGCCAGGTGGTGGCCGACCACATCGACGGCAAGCAGATCTCCGGGGTGGGTGGGCACGAGGACTTCGTGGCCGGCGCCGAGATGCGCATCGACGACCACTCGCTGATCTGCCTGCGTTCCACGGCAGTGGCGAACGGTGTCACCCGCTCGAGGATCGTGCCGCTGCTGCCGGAGGGCTCGGTGGTCTCCACACCGCGCCACCACACCGGGGTGGTGGTGACCGAGTACGGAAGCGCCGACCTCTCGGGCCTCACCGAGCGCGAGCGAGCGCGTGCGTTGGTCGGCATCGCCCACCCCGACTTCAGGGACGAGCTGGCCTCGCTGGCCGCGACCATCGGTCGGCACTGACCCCGATGGTCGACCAACAGGCCCGGGCGACCCTCGCCCTAGCCACCTTCAACGTGCACATGGGTGTCGACGGGTGGGGACGGCCCTTCGATGTGGCAGCCGAGTGCGCCGCCCTCGATGCCGACATCTTGATCATGGAGGAGTCATGGGCACCCGACGACGGCGACCCCAGCACTGCGTCGTCCGTGGCAGAGCAGCTCGGCTATCAGGTGGTACTCGAAGAGGGTCTGGCCCACGGGCGCCTCTTCGCCCCGATCCCGACCGCCAGTCGGCGGTGGTCCCCGTGGCTCGGCCAGCTCCGCAAGACGCTCCGTCTCGACCTCGAGAGCTGGCGGACGACCGCCGGGCCAGCCGGCCGTTCCAGCGTCCCCGGCCGGTGGGGCCTGGCCCTGTTGGCACGGGTCCCCGTACGTGAACCCCGGGCGATCGAGCTCGGCCGGCTGCGACGCGATCCGGCCCGACGGGCGGTGGTCAGCTGCGTGGCCGACCTCGGTGGCCGCGAGGTCTCGGTCTTCGGGACCCACATGTCGCACATCTCCCACTGGTCGCCCGCCCAGTACCGGCGCCTGGGCAGGCTGCTCCCACCCCCCGACACCGCGGCGGTGCTTGCCGGGGACATGAACCTGTGGGGCCCGCCGGTCAACTCGTTCTTCCCGGCGTGGCGTCGTGCGGTCACCGGGCGCACCTGGCCGGCCCATCGGCCCCACAGCCAGCTCGACCACGTGCTGATCACCGAAGCCCTGTCGGTGGACCATGCACGCATCGCCATCCGCTCGGGATCCGACCACCGGCCGGTGGTCGTGCGGCTGGCCTTGTCCTAACCCGAGCAAGGTCCGGTCCGGGCCGGGCCGGCACGCCAGGGTAGCGTCGGGCATGGCCGACACCCTCGAGGGATTCGAACGCACCACCTTCACCGCCGAAGGGAAGACCCGAGCCGTCTACCGGACCGGGTCCGGCCCGGCGGTCATCGTGATCAGCGAGATGCCGGGCATCACCCCCGGCGTGGCACGCTTCGCACAGTCCGTGGCCGCTGCCGGCTTCACCGCGGTGATGCCCCACGTGTTCGGCGACGACGGGCGCGAGATGTCCGCCTCCTACGTTGCCGGATCGATCGCGAAGGCGTGCATCTCACGCGAGTTCACCGTCCTGGCCCAAGGCAAGACAAGCCCGATCACCACCTGGCTGCGCGCCCTGGCCAGGCACGAACACGAGCTGTGCGGCGGGCCGGGGGTGGGTGCGGTCGGGATGTGCTTCACCGGGGGGTTCGCCCTGGCCATGATGGTCGACGACGTCGTGGTGGCCCCGGTGCTCAGCCAGCCCTCGCTGCCATTTCCGGTGAGCAAGTCCCATCGACGCGCCCTCGGGATCTCCGAGGCCGACACCAAGCGGGTCCAGGAGCGGGCAGCCGGGGGGACCTGCGTCCTCGCGCTCCGCTTCACCGGGGACAAGTTGAGCCCACCGGAGCGGTTCGAGCACCTCCGCGAGCTGATCGGTGACGCCTTCGTCGCCATCGAGCTCGACTCGTCGCCCGGCAATCCCCATGGCCACAGGAAAGCCGCCCACTCCGTCCTGACCGAGGATCTCGACGATCGTCCCGGCACACCGACCCGGGCGGCCCTCGACCAGGTCCTCGAGTTCTTTGCCGAGCGCCTCAGGGGATGAACCGGCTGGGCGAGGCGTGGCGCGAACGCGGCCAGGTGGTCTCGCTTTGTGGCCGGCAGATCTTCACCGTCGACCTCCCCGCTCGCGGCACCGAACTCCACCCGCCGCTCCTCGTCCTCCACGGCTTCCCCACCTCGTCCTTCGACTTCCACCGGGTGGTCGACGGACTGGCCGCCCATCGTAGGGTGCTCCTGTTCGACATGTTCGGCTACGGACTGTCGGAGAAGCCGGACGTCGCCTACCGGCTGACCCGCCAGGCGGACATCGCGGTGGCTTTCACCGAGTCCCTCGGCATCGACCGCCTGGGCCTGTTGACCCATGACATCGGCGACTCCGTGGGCGGCGAGCTCCTGGCCCGCCAACTGGAGGGTTCGTGGGACGTGGAGATCACCGGCCGCACCCTGTCCAACGGCAGCATCTACATCGAGCTGGCCCACCTCAGCGCCGGCCAGACCCTTCTGTTGGACCTGCCCGACCAGCGCCTGGCTGACGACAGCCTCCTCGACCGATCGACCGTACTCGCAGGATTGGCCTCCACCTTCGGCCCCGAGGCCTCGGTCGGCGATGACCAGCTGGCGGCACAGTGGAAGATGCTCGCTCATCTCGACGGCCACCGGCTCCTCCCCCGCACCATCCGCTACGTCGAGAAGCGCCGGCGAGACGAGGGCCGGTTCACCGGGGCCATCGAGGACCACCCCTCTCCCCTCACCGTTGTGTGGGGTCGCGATGACCCGATCGCAGTGGTGGCCATGGCCGACCGCCTGCTCCGGGCCCGACCCGACGCCGGGCTCCACCTGTTGGGCGGGGTCGGCCACTACCCGATGCTCGAAGCACCCGACCGGTTCCTGCGAGCGATGGGTGTGGTCGCCGACTGACCGTGGTGGCAGAGCCCCTCCCTCATGCCGTGGCGAGCACTTCACCGTGGAGCACGGAGAACCAGCCGTCGGGGGACACCGCCCAGCGGCGCCAGGCGGCGGCGAGCGATGCCAGGTCCTCGTTGGTGGCGATCCCGTGGTCCAGCAACTGCTCGGCCAGGTCCGACTCGGTGAACCGATCGGCCCACAGGCCGCCCCACCAGTGGCGGTCCGGCGGCGTGGCAAAGCACCAGGCGGATGCCGAGGGAGCAACCTCGGTGAATCCTGCGCGGTGGGCCCAGCAGAGGAGTCGGCGCCCGGCGTCCCAGTTGGCCCCATTGACCCGGGTCAGTGCTCCATAGGCGGTCAGAGCCCGGTGCAGCTCCGGGTTCGTCGGGAAAGTAGGTCATTGCCGGATAGTCGCTGTCACGGGCGGCCACGATGCCCCCGGGCCGGCACACCCGCCGCATCTCTTCCAGCGCGGCCACCGGGTCGTCGAGGTGCTGGAGCACCTGGTGGGCATGGACCACGTCGAAGCTCCCGTCCTCGAAGGGCAGACGGTAGGCGTCCGCGACCTCGAACGAGATCGACGGGAGGTCGGCGCGGGCCGGTCGGCCCCGGGCCTCGGCGACGACCCCGGCGGCACCATCGACGCCGACCACCGCTCCCGGAGCCACCCGTCGGGCCAGGTCCTCGGTGATGGTGCCAGGTCCGCATCCGACGTCGAGCAAGGACATGCCCGGGTGGAGGTGGGCAAGCAGGTATGCCGCCGAGTTCTCCGCGTTGCGCCACCGGTGCGATCGCAGCACACTGTCGTGGTGACCGTGGGTGTAGCGGGTGTCGGTCATCCCTCAAGCATGGCCGCTACCCCGGCGCGCCGCGCACCGGGCGGCCGTCCTCGAGGTAGACCAGGCCGGCTGTTCCCAGCACCTGGCCCACCCGGCGCCCCACCGGACCGCTCAACAGCCGCGACGCCTCGTCGGGTTCGACCCACCGGTGCTCCCCGATCTCCTCGGCTTCGAGCACGATGTCGCCGTGGGGGAGTGCGTGGACCGATCCGCAGTCGAACACGAACCGCACTCCTCCCGGTCGGTGGGGCTTCGGCCGCAGGAAGTCGACGCACACCAGCCGGCCCGACGTCACGGTGAGGCCGGTCTCCTCGAGGACCTCCCGTTGGCACGCTCCCCACGGGGACTCCCCGTCGGACTCGACCTGGCCGCCGGGGATGGTCCACCCTGACTTGTAGGTCGGCTTCAGAACGAGGATGCGGCCCTCGCCATCGTTGATCAGGGCACCGGCGGAGGCGGGGATCCGCGGGACCACGAACTCGTCCACCCCTCCATCATCACGGAAATCGTCCGGCGGCGGTGCCACTATCGGTCCATGTCCACGCTCTTCACCCACCATCCTCATCCCTACATCGAAGAACGCAAGGCCGTCACTCCGACGAAAGTGGCCGACCAGCTCCCCCAGGGCAGCCCGGCCACCCGGTTCAACTCGTGGCTGGCCATCAAAATCACCGGCGCGGTGGGCACCATGTGGTGTGCCTACGCGTTTGCCCTGCTGGCCCTGATCAGCCTTCCCGACGCCATCCGGATCGGGCGTCCGGCGATCATCTCGTGGATCGCCCAGACCTTCCTCCAGCTGGTCCTGCTCTCGATCATCATCGTCGGCCAGAACATCCTCAGCGCAGCAGCCGACCAGCGCTCGGAGGCCACCTACAAAGATGCCGACGCGGTGCTCCACGAGGCCATCCAGATCCAGAAGCACCTCGAGGCCCAGGACCAGGCCATCGAGAAGATTCTGGCCACCCTGGCTGCGCCCGGCTCCACACCGCCACCCGCCGCCTGAGCGCTTGGCGGGGGACGACAAGGCGCCGTCGGCGCCTGCGGCTCCGCCCGGCTAGACCCGGCTAGACCCGGGCCATGTTGTCGAAGCGGGTGTGGTGGCCGATGAAGGCAAGCCGCTGCACGCCGGTGGGACCGTTGCGGTGCTTGGCCACGATGATCTCCGCGGTGCCCTGGCTTTCGGTCGAGTCGGGGTTGTAGATCTCGTCGCGGTAGATGAACATGACCACATCGGAGTCCTGCTCGATCGAACCGGACTCCCTCAGGTCGGCAAGCATCGGCCGCTTGTCCTGTCGCTGTTCCAATCCGCGGGACAGCTGGGACAGAGCCACCACCGGCACCTCGAGCTCGCGAGCGAGGATCTTCAGGCCGCGGCTGATCTCGGACACCTCGACCTGGCGGTTCTCCGCGCCATGCCGGCCGGTCATCAGTTGGAGGTAGTCGACCACCACCAGACCCAGACCTTCGCGGCTCTTGAGCCGTCGGGCGCGTGCGCGGATGTCCATCACCGTGAGATTGGGATTGTCGTCGATGAAGATCGGCGCCTCGCTCATGCGACTGATGGCATTCCCGACCTTGGCCCAGTCGGCCTCACGGAGATTGCCGGTTCGCATCCGGTTGGCATCGACCCGCGCCTCGGAGCCGAGCAGGCGTTGGGTGAGCTCCATGTGGCTCATCTCCAGCGAGAAGAGCAGGGTCGGGACATGAAGTTTGATGCCGGCGTGGGCGACCAGGCCAAGGGCGAACGCTGTCTTGCCCATCGACGGCCGGGCCCCGACCACGATCAGGTTGGACGGCTGCAGCCCCGAGAGCTGCTCGTCGAGATCGGTGTACCCCGTGGCCAGTCCCGTGATCGAATCACCCTGGTCATAGAGCCTCTGGAGGTGGTCGAGGCCGTCACCGAGCAGGTCCCGCAGGGGGGTCATCGAGTCCACCACCCGCCGCTGGGCCACATCGAACACCAGACTCTCCGCCCGGTCGAGCACGTTGGAGACATCCTCGGGGACGCTGTAGCCCAGTTCGGTGATCTCGCCGGCCACCGACACCAGCCTCCGCAACAAGGCCAGCTCCTCGATGATCTTCGCGTAGTACTCGGCATTGCCGATGGACGGCGTGTTCGCCTGCAGCGAGACGAATACCGAGGGGTCGCCGATCGTCTCGAGCAGTTCGCGGCGGCGGAGCTCCTCGGTGACCGTCACCCAGTCGGCCGGCTCCCCTCGACTGAACAGCGAGGTGATGGCGTCGAAGATGTGGCCATGGGAGGTCTTGTAGAAGTCCTCCGGCTTGCACACCTCCATGGCCACGGCGATCGCGTCCCGTGACAACAACATGGCGCCGAGGAGCGACTCCTCGGCTTCGAGATTGTGCGGGGGGACCCGACCGACCGGCGTGCCGCCACCCCCTCGCGGGGAAAGCAGCTGCCGGGGTCGCGTGTCGTCAAGCGCCTGAACCATGATCCTTCAACCCTCGCCCATGCGGCCTGTGGAGCGTAAGCCCTTCTTCCTGCGGAAATAGCCGTCCGACGCTGTGGATGAGCGGTGGACAAGGGCGGCTCGGCTGCGGACGGTACGGAACACTCCGCCATCATCCCAGGATGGTGTAACAGTCGGGTGCATGGTCCCCGCGGCCGTAAAGGCCGCGAGCGATCCGACGATCAGGCTTCGGCGGCCACGTTCACGGTCAATTCGAACACCACGCCGCCCACCAGTTCCACCCGGACATTGTGCTCGCCGACCGTCTTGATCGGCTCCTCGAGGACCAGGTCCTTGCGGTCGACGATGGCACCGGTCTGCTCCTCGACGTGGCGCACGATGTCGGCAGCCGACACCGAGCCGAACAGCCGGTCGCCAGCGGCGCGGGCCGTCACCGTGACCACGTTGCCGACCAGGGTGCGGGCAACCGTCTCGGATCCCTCGCGATCGCGTGCATCGCGCAGGTCCCTCGACCGTCGCATGGTCGCGGCCTGGCCCTCGACGCCCGGGCTGGCAACGATGGCCTTGCCAGCCGGAAGCAGGTGGTTGCGGGCGAATCCGCCCGAGACATCGATGATGTCGCCTCGCTTGCCCACGCCGTCGACGTCACTGCGCAGAAGGACCTTCATCAGCCCTCACCGTCCTCGGCCACGGCACCCTCGACCACAACGATCTCCTCGCCGTCCTCGAGCTCGACGACGTCCACCTCGAGCACTTCGACCTCGGTGGAGGCATCACTGGCGACGGCATCACTGGCGACGGCATCGGGCAGCTCGGTGGAGGTCGCGTTGGCGGACAACGTCCGCTCCTCGTCGCGGCCCCTGCGAGGCCCGGACCCACCGGCGCCGGCGTACCCGCCCTCGCGCCCGCCGCGTCCGCCGCGACCGCCAGGTCGCTCGGTGGTCGTCCGCTGGGTGTAGGGGAGCAGGACTAGCTCGCGCGCCGTCTTGATGGCGATGGCCACATCACGCTGGTGCTGAGTGCAGTTGCCCGACACCCGGCGGGCGCGGATCTTGCCGCGGTCGCTCATGTACTTCCGGAGCATGCCGACATCCTTGTAGTCGACCCACTCCACCCGGTCCTTGCACAGGGCACACGGCTTCTTCTTGATGCGCCGGCCGGTGTCCTTGGGAGCACGCCGGGTGGTACCTCCACGATCGTTGTTACGCGCCATGACTAGAAAGGCTCCTCGCTGTATCCATAACCCTGGGACTCGGCGGCGGCGCCGGTCGACGGCGCACCACCGCGAGCACTGCCACCACCCGAGGAGCCACCGTCGCTCGGTCCCCGGCGTTCGTTCTTCGTCACCTGGGCAGTCGCCCAGCGGATGCTGGGACCGATCTCGTCGGCTACCACCTCCACCTTGGACCGCTTGTCCCCGTCGGGAGTCTCCCAGCTGCGCTGCTCGAGCCGGCCGGTCACGATGACCCGCGAGCCGCGGGACAGGCTCTCGGCTGCGTTCTCCGCCATCTCGCGCCAGCACACCACGTCGAAGAACGAGGTGGCCTCCTCCCACTCCTGGGTCTGGCGGTTCTGCCAGCGGCGATTCACAGCCAGGCCGAAACTGGCCGTTGCCTGTCCGGTGTTGGTGAACCGCAGCTCGGGGTCACGGGTGATGTTTCCCACCAGGGTCACTGCGTTGCCATTGGCCATGTTCAGGCCTCCTTGCTCGAAGCAGCAGCCGCCGCCCGACGTCCGGCCACCTTGTCGGGCAGCCGGATGACCTTGTGGCGGAGGACCTCGTCGGCCAGCACGAAGACCCGCTCCATGTCGATCACGGCCGGTGGCTCGGCGGTCAGCTCGACGACCACGTAGTAGCCCTCGCGCTTGTGCTGGAGCTCGTATGCGAAGGTGCGCCGGCCCCAGCGCTCGACGCGACCAGGGTTGCCCCCCTTGGCCTTGAGCGCCTCGAGGGCCCGGTCGAGGACCCCGTTCACCGCTGCCTCGTCGGCTCCGGTGTCGAAGATGACCATTGTTTCGTATGGCCGCATCGGCGGCTCACCTCCCTCTGGATCGGGCAACCCTGTGCCCGAGCCCCACGGCGTGGAGCAGGTCGGAACTGGATGGGCCACCAAATCGGTGGCCGGAACGACCGGAGTACCTTAGCCGGTGCTCAGTGGTAGACCTCCGCGTCGGCAGGAAACCGCCCCGAGCGTACGTCGGCCGCGTAGGCGGCAACCGCCGCAACGGCCTCAGCTCCCAGCTCGGCGTAGCGGCGAACGAACCTGGGCGTCGTCGGGTTGATGCCCAACAGGTCGTGCAGCACCAGTACCTGCCCGTCACAGGCAGGCCCGGCCCCGATGCCGATGGTGGGTACGCCGACCGCCCCGGTGATCGCCGCCCCCACCCCCTCGGGCACCCCTTCGACCACCACCGCGAAGCAGCCGGCCGCCGCCAGGGCCTCGGCGTCGACGACCAGCGAGTGGGCGGCGTCGTCGCTCTTGCCTTGGACCTTGTAGCCGCCCATCGTGTGGACGGACTGGGGAGTCAGCCCGAGGTGGCCCATCACAGGAATCTCAGCGGCCAGCAGCGCCTCCACCATCGGAACCCGGTTCGACCCACCCTCCAACTTGACCGCCTGGGCCCCGGCCCGCACGAGGGTCGCCCCGTTACGGACGGTGTCGACCACGTCGAGGTGGTAGCTCATCCAGGGTAGGTCTGCCACGATCAGCGGCCTCGGCTTGGCCCGGGCCACCGCTGCGACGTGGTGGGCCATGTCCTCGACGGTGACCTGCAGCGTGTCCTCGTAGCCCAGCACGTTGTTGGCGACCGAGTCGCCCACCAGTATCAGATCCACCCCGGCCGCGTCCGCGATCCGGGCACCGGGGGCGTCGTAGGCGGTCACCATCACCAGCGGAAGATGGCCGTCCCGGCGTTTGGCAGCGCGGACGGCAGGGACGGTGACCGGCGCAGACAGAGGGTCGGGCATGTGAATCCTCCAGATCGACCGTCCAGCGCCCGGGGGCTGCCGGCGGCATAGGCGGCGGCCACGGGCCACCAGGAGCAAGACGTGCTGCCACCTCCAGAGTAGTTGGCCGCCAGGCGCGGCGAATTGCCTGCCGGGTCAGGTCCCGTGCCGCGAGCGGGACCGGCCGCCCAGCGGCGTGCGGGCCACCGCCTCCACCCCGGCTCCGGCCGGGTACATCCGGGACAAGTGGTTCCACTGGCAACCGGTGCACACCTCGATCACGTAGCAGACCACCGGCTCCTTGCGCCGCCAGTAGCGGGTGAGCTCGGCCTGGGTTCCCACGCACCTCCCTCCCGACGGGAGGCGCGAACCGAAGACGAAGGTCACCTCGACCAGGTCGGCCTCTTCACAGATGGGGCACTGCTCGCCGGTGGCCCGCCCCAGGTTTCTGGCTGCCCGCAGCAGCTCGGGGTGGGCATCACAGACATCGAGCCTGGAGAGTCGGCCCTTCCGGTACTCACGGATGACGGCGTTGCGGGCAAGGAGGTACTCGACACGTCCCCCGGTTGGGGAGGTCTGCACGCCCTCGAGTGCTCCGGGTCGGAAGCTCACCCGGCCAGGGTACCCCCTGGGTCGTCGATTCGACACTGATCGCGGGCCGCAATTGCCGAGGCGGGACGCACCGGACCGCACGACGGCCGGCCACGCCCGCGTGGTGTCGGCACGGTTGGCATGTATTGCATTGATATATCGAACTGATATATCGTTGGAGGTATGCAGTTGGTGAACTCCGGTCTCGGGAACAGGTACCTACCGCCCGCGGGCGACCGGCCTGTGGACGCGCAGGCGAGCGCAAGGGGTCCGAAGTCGGTCCGCGATCCGGCCGTCCCGTTGCCCCGAGGGCGGTCCTGAAATGCTCGACCTGGCCATCCTGGGTCTCCTGCACGAGCAGGAGCAGCACGGTTACGAGATCCGTCGGCGGCTGCGCGACGAGCTCGGACTCTTCGCCAACATCTCTTTCGGCTCGCTCTACCCGGCACTCTCCCGCCTCGAAGCGGCCCACGCGGTCACGGTCATCGAGTCGAGCGGGGGCGCCGCCGCTCCCTCAATGCCCTTCACCGGATCCTTGAGCGGCGAGCGGGCCGGGCTCCGGGCCCGACGGGCCGGCACCCCCCGGGGCACCAAGCGCTCTCGCAAGGTCTACCGGATCACCGACCAGGGCCGCCGACTGTTCGAACAGCTGCTCGATGCCGACGAGCGCCCCGGTGCCGACGATGCACGGAGCTTCGGGCTGCGACTCGCCTTCGCCCGGCACATCGCGCCCCAGGCCCGCCTGGCCCTCCTCGAGCGCCGTCGGGCGCAGCTGACCCGGCGACTGGCGACCGACCAGGTGCGGGCGTCCGGCGACACACTCGACGTCTACACCCGCTCGCTGGTCGAGCACAGCACCGAAGCGACCGAGCACGACATCGCGTGGCTCGACCGCCTCATCGAGTCCGAACGGCTGAAACAGCCGGCACCCCGATCCGAGAATCGCGAGCCCCACACCGGGGACGCAGTCACAGCAACGAAGGGAACCAGTCCATGAGCACAATCCGAGTGGCCATCGCCGGCGTAGGGAACTGCGCGAGCTCTCTCATCCAGGGGGTCGAGTACTACCGCAACGCCGATCCGGCCGACACGGTGCCCGGCCTCATGCACGTCGTGCTCGGTGGCTACCACGTCGGCGATCTCGAGTTCGTCGCCGCCTTCGACGTCGACGCTGCCAAGGTCGGCACCGATCTGGGCAAGGCCATCTTCGCCGGGCAGAACAACACCATTCGCTTCGCTACCGTCGGCGAGTTGGGAGTCGCCGTCCAGCGCGCACCGACCCTCGATGGATTCGGCAAGTACTACCGGGAGACCGTCGAGGAGTCGCCGGCCGAGCCGATCGACGTGGTGGCCGCCCTCAAGGACGCTCGCGCCGACGTACTGGTCAGCTACCTGCCGGTCGGGTCGGAACAGGCCCAGCGCTTCTACGCCGATGCCTGTCTCCAAGCCGGGGTCGGGTTCGTCAACGCCATCCCGGTGTTCATCGCCTCGGACCCCGAATGGGCACGCAAGTTCCATGCCGCAGGCCTGCCCATCGTCGGGGACGACATCAAGAGCCAGGTGGGCGCCACCATCGTGCACCGCATCCTGACCAGGCTGTTCGAGGACCGTGGTCTGGCCCTCGATCACACCTACCAGCTCAATGTGGGCGGAAACATGGACTTCAAGAACATGCTCGAGCGGGACCGCCTCGAATCGAAGAAGGTGTCGAAGACCCAGGCGGTGACCAGCCAGATCGAGCACGGCGCCCTGCCCGCCGACGACATCCACATCGGCCCATCGGACCACGTGCCGTGGCTCCACGACCGCAAATGGGCCTACATCCGGATGGAAGGGCGCAACTTCGGCGACGTCCCGCTCAACCTCGAGCTCAAGCTCGAGGTGTGGGACTCCCCCAACTCGGCCGGGGTGATCATCGATGCTGTCCGCTGCGCCAAGCTGGCCCTCGACCGGGGCATCGGCGGGCCGCTGGTCGGGCCGTCCGCCTACTTCATGAAGTCGCCGCCGGTGCAGTACCACGACGACGAGGCCCATGCCTTGGTGGAGTCGTTCGCAGAAGGTGAGCCCGGGCCGGTCTGGCCCGACGCCTGACCGTTCAAGCCTGTTCCTTCCACCACTCGGCCAACCGACGCCGCGCCTCCTCCTCGCCCAACGGTCCGTCCTCGAGCCGGAGCTCCAGCAGGTAGGCGAGGGCTCGACCCACGTCGCGCCCCGGGGTCAGCCCGAGTTCGTCCATGACCTGTGCACCGTCGAGATCGGGGCGGATGGCATCCAGCTCCTCTTGTTGACGTAGCTCGGCGATTCGAGCCTCGAGTTCGTCCATGCGCCGGCCCAGCTCTCTCGCCTTGTTGGCGTTCCGCGTGGTGCAGTCACAGCGGGTCAGCTCGTTGAGCTGATCGAGCAGCGGTCCGGCGTCACGCACGTAGCGGCGGACCGCACGGTCGGTCCACCCCAGCCGGTAGGTGTGGAAGCGCAGATGGAGATTGACCAGCTCGGTCACCACCTCCACATCCTCGTTGGAGTACCGCAGGGCCCGCATGCGGTTGCGAGTCATACGGGCGCCCACCACCTCGTGGTGGTGGAAGGTCACCCCCCCGTCCCCAAAGGCCCTTGTCTTGGGCTTGCCCACGTCGTGGAAGAGCGCGGCCAACCGCAGCAGCCGGTCCGGGCTCGTCTTGTCCACCACCGCCAAGGTGTGGGCCAGGACGTCTTTGTGACGATGGATGGGATCCTGCTCCACGGCCAGGCCGGGGAGCTCAGGGAAGAACTCGTCGGCCAAGCCGGTGCGCACCACGAACCACAGGGCCACCGACGGCACCGGCACCATCACGATCTTGTCCAGCTCGTCGCGAATCCGCTCCGCCGAGATGATGGAGAGCCGTGCATGGCCCTGGCGCACCGCCTCCACCAACTCCGGGGCCGGCTCGAGTTCGAGCCTGGCGATGAACCGGGCGGCCCGGAGCATCCGCAAAGGATCATCGGCAAAGGACACCTCGGGATCGAGCGGGGTCCGCAACCGGTGCTCGGACAGATCGATCAGCCCGCCAAAGGGGTCGATCAACTCGAGGTCCGGTAGCCGGAGGGCCATGGCGTTGATCGTGAAGTCGCGCCGCGACAAGTCGTCTTCTACGCTGTCGCCGAAGGCCACATCGGGCTTGCGGGAGTCGGGGTGGTAGGCCTCGGCCCGATGGGTGGTGATCTCGTAGATCTGGGCGTTGCGCCGGCATCCGATGGTGCCGAACCGCTTTCCCTGGGTCCAGACGGCGTCCGCCCATCCGGAGACCACCGCCTCGATATCGTCGGGGCGGGCATCGGTGGTGAAGTCGAGGTCGCGCTCGCCCGTGACGAACGGGGTGGCGGAGTCCGCGACGATGGCATCGCGCACCGAGCCGCCGACCAGGTAGAGGGCGTGGCCCGCCGACCGGAATCGATCGGAGAGGTCTGCGGTGACCTGCACCAGTGGTCGGAGTCGATCAGGGAACACGCCGCCGAGGGTAGTGCGACTGGCGTAGGCTGCCATCCGGAGTGGATCGGGAACGAGGCAGCCTACGCCCCCGCGGCAGCGACCCCCGCGGCGTCGCGCCAATCGGGGACGAGCCCGCCCCGACCATCGGGGTGGCACAGCGCCATGCCCACTCGTGGATGCCCGCCACCCGGAACCGCACCCCCGGGCGCCGCGTCCGGCCCCCAGCATCTCTGGCGGCCGTGCACGCTGCCCTGCTCCTGTGGTCTGCAATTCTGCTCGCCTTGACCCTCACCCCGGGGCGGGCCGGTGCCACCCCGTCTTCGACGGTCGGAGCCGTCGGCCGAGCGAGTCCCGCTCAGTCGTCACCGCGCACCACCCCCTTGACACTGATCTCCCAGACTCCGGTGGTTACCCCGGGACAGTCATTCGACGTCAGGTTGCGGGCGGGGGGCAGTTCACCGAACCCTGACCGCCTAGGCCTCTCGGTGGCCGTGTTCTCGTGCCTGTCCAGCGTGTCGGCCTTCGACCAGTCGGTGACCTCAGGGCCCTCGGGGACGCCGATCTCCTCCACGGCCTCGGCCCTGGCGGTCAAGGGCCTGCCGCAGCTCCCGGGGGGAGGGTTCGACCTCGCCATGCCGGTGACCGTCGGCGACACCCAGTCCCAGATGGCGGCCCCTGCCTTCACCATCCACCTGACCTCGGCCGGCGGCCAGTGCCAAGCCTATCCATCCGGTGTCTACCCGGTCCGGCTGCAGCTCGTCGACACCGTCACCGGGAGTGTCACCAGCTCGATCACCACCCACCTCGTATACACCGAGGCCGGGCCGGCCACCGAGAAGCTCCGCTTCGCGCTGGTCCTCCCCGTGCAGACCACCCAGGGACCGGCTGCCTCGCCCTCGGCCGCCCAGCTGCTCGCCCGGCCACCCTCGGCGCTGGTGCAGCCGACGCCCGCGGCAATGGCCGGTCTGACCGGCGTGGTCACCGCTCTCTCGGACCACCCTTCGGTTCCGGTCACCATCGCGGCAAGCGGCCAGACGGTCGATCTCCTCGACACCTCCGCAGCCGGCAAGGCCGCCCTCTCCCAACTGACCCAACTGGCGGCCGATCCGTCCGTTCACCAGTTCACGACATCCCCCTACGCACCGGTCAACGCCACCAGCCTGATCGATGCGGGGCTCGGCTCCGAACTGGCACTGCAGATCGCTCGGGGCTCGCAGATCCTCGCCTCGGGAAGCCTCCTCCCCGCAGCCGGGTTGACGGCGAACCGGAGCCCGGCTGCCCTCGGCCCCTGGATCACCAATGACGGCCTCGACAGCACGACCTTCGCCACGCTCGCACTCGACGGCTACAGCCAGTTCGTCCTGCCCTCGAACAGCATTACCTCGTCGTCGGCCAGTGGGTCGACGGCCCAACCCTTTACCGTTGGCTCGAGCCGATCGCCGGTCACCGCGGTGATGTCCGAGGCCGACCTGGCTGCACGGTTCACCGGCAACCCCGGCAATCCGGTGCTTGCCGCCCACCAGCTCATCGCCGAACTGGCCCAGATCTACTACGAGCGGCCGAACGGCACCACCCCCCGGGGCGTGGTCGCGGTCGCACCCACCTCGTGGCAGGCCAACTCCGCCTTCGTCGAAGCACTGCTCGCGTCCCTGCAGGACAACCCGGTCGTCGCGCCGGTGACCACGGCGGCACTCTTCACCGCGCTGTCCTCGACCGCCACTCCCTGCAAGGGCGGGTGCCGGCTGGCGGCAATGGGCGGGGGCCCTGCCGTGCCTGCGAACGCCATCCGCACTCAGCGCGAGAGGGTGAACGAGCTGGCGACCGCCGCCGTCGGAGCCAAGTCCCCGAGCGTGCCACTCGGTGACCTGGTCCTGGCCGCCGAGTCAGAGACCTTGCGCCCGGCCCAGCAGTCGGCCGTGCTCGCGAACACCGGCTCGGCAGTAGACGCCCAACTCGCCCAGTTCGTGGTGGCCGGCGACCGGACCGTCACGCTCACGTCGCAGCAAGGCACGCTGCAGGTGACCGTCGTGTCCGGCGCGCCCTATCCGGTCACCGCAACGCTGACCCTGACCAGCGACAAGCTCCTGTTCCCCAACGGGACCACCCAGTGGTCCCAATCGAACACGACGCTGCTCCCCAACTACACCAGCGTCGTCCCGGTCAAGGTCCGGGCCCGGACCGCCGGCGTCTTCAAGGTGGGCATCACCCTGCACTCGCCCGGCGGCGGCCTCACCCTGTCGAACGGCGAGATCAGCGTACGTTCCACCGCAACCTCACTGGTCGGGATCACCCTCTCGTTCGGTGCGGTGGCGGTACTCGCGGTCTGGTGGATCCGCACCTCGCTCAAACGGCGGTCGAAGAGAGCAGCGGACGGCGAGCGCGACCCCGCGGACGAACCGGCCATGGTCCGATGACCGGAGTGGAGCCCGACGGGATTCCCACACCCGGAAGCGGCCGTCTGGCCCGGGCCACCGTGGGCATGGCCATCGGCACCACCATTTCGCGGATCACCGGGGTGGGCCGCGTGGTGGCCCTCACCGCGGCGCTCAGCGGCGGAGGCTTCGCCGATGCCTACAACCTGGCCAACACCACTCCCAACATCATCACCGACATCGTGATCGGCGGGGTCCTGTCCGCCACCTTCGTGCCGGTCTTCGTCGACCATCTCACCACCCGCCGGGGCAAGGAGGCCTGGGAGGCCATCTCGGCGGTGGTCACCGTCACCGTCACGGTGCTGGTGGTGGCCACCGTGGCGTTCTTCGTGCTGACCCCCAGCATCATCGACCTCTACACGGTCACCAACCACCACGCAGACGTGCACCAGCAGCAACAGGTGGCCGTCTTTCTGCTTCGGTGGTTCGTCCCACAACTGGCCTGCTACGGCCTGATCGCCCTGTTCACCGCCTTGCTGAACGCGCGCGGGAAGTTCGCCGCCCCGATGTTCGTACCAATCGCCAACAACGTGGTGGTCATCGCGGTGCTCTTGTGGTTCCACGCGCTGGTCCCCCACCCCAGCCTGGCCTCGGTCTACGCCCACCACCCCGGCCTGGTCCTGCTGGGTATCGGCACCACCCTCGGCGTCGTCGTCCAGGCCGCCTTGCTGCTTCCATCGCTGGCGCGCGCCGACCTGCACATCCGCTTCTTGTGGGCTCCCGCCCACGAGGCCATGCGCACCATCACCCGGCTGGCCGGTTGGACGTTCGGCCTAGTACTGGCCAACCAGGTGGCCTTGGTGGTGATCCTTGCACTCGCCGACGGAGCCAGGGTGCCCGGCGCAGTGTCGGCCTACACCTACGCCTATACCTTCTTCCAGCTCCCCTACGGGGTGGTGGCCGTTTCGGTGATGACCGCGGTGACCCCATCGCTGTCTGCCGCCTGGGCACGTCGCGACATCGCCGCGTTCCGGCACCGGATGGCGTTCGGGCTGCGAGGAATGCTGGCCATCGTCATCCCCTCGGCGGTGGGGATGCTCATCCTGGCCCACCCCCTCATCGACCTGGTGCTGCTCCACGGGGCAGAGACACCCGCCGCGGCCGATGCCACCGCCGCGGCGCTGGCCATGTTCGCGCTCGGACTACCTGGCTTCTGCACCTTCCTCTACCTGGTGCGGGTCTTCCAATCCATGCAGGACACCCGCACCGCCTTCCGGCTGTACCTGGTGGAGAACGTCCTCAACGTCGGCTTCGGGGTGCTGCTGGTCGGACCGCTCGGCGTGCGGGGCCTGGCACTGTCGGTATCCATCGGCTACTCGGTTGCCGCCCTCGTGGCCATGTCGGTCATCCGTCGACGGGTGGGTGGGCTCGGAGGAGCCCAGCTGACCACGCCGGTCAAGCGGGTGGTGGGCGCCTCGGCGGTGATGGCGCTGGTCACCGTCCTCGCCCTCAGCGTTTCGAGCGCGTCCTCCGGGTTCGGCCTGCTGGCCCGAGTCATGCTCGCTGTCGTCGCCGGGACTATCGCCTATGTGGCCACCGCGGCCATCCTGGGGTCCCGGGCAGACCGTCGGTCCGCGAATGCACGGGCCTCGCGATCGGCTCACCACGAGCCCGCACGACCGGTGGACCGGGTCGGGCACGACAGCGGCTCCACCCCGGCGTTCCGTGACAGACTTCACCATCAGTCCGCTGATTCGCCGATTCGCCATCTGCGTCCGGTCGACAGCGACCCGGGGGACGAGGAGGAGGACTTCCATGGCCCGGATCCGGGTGGTAACTGATAGCGCGTGTGACCTGTCGGCCGAGCTGGCCGCGGAACGGGGTGTGACGATCGTTCCACTCTTCATCCGGTTCGGCGAAGAGGAGTTCGTCGACGGATCCGCCCTCTCCACCGACGACTTCTGGGCCCGGTGCGCGGCCAGCCCGGCGCTTCCTGAGACGGCCGCACCGTCTCCGGGCGCCTTTCAACTGGCTTTCGAGGCTGCAGCAGACGACGGCTACGACGGAGTCCTGTGCCTGAGCCTGTCCGCAGGGGTCTCCGCCACCTACCAGGCCGCGGTGACCGCGGCCAAGGCGGTCGCCGACCGGATTCCGGTCCGCGCCGTGGACTCGCGGTCGATGACCATGGGTCTGGGGCTGATGGCTCTCGACGTGGCCGAGCTGGCCGCGGGCGGGGCCACGCTGGACGAGCTTGCCGCACGAGCCGAGGTGCTCATCCCGCGCACAGCGGTGTTCGGGGCGGTGAACACCCTCGAGCACCTCGAGAAGGGAGGCCGCATCGGCGGTGCCCGGGCCCTCCTCGGCTCACTCCTGTCCATCAAGCCCGTCGTCACACTGGCCGACGGCGTGGTGGCCGAGGAGTCCAAGCAGCGTACCCGTAGCCGGTCGTTGCGCTACCTGGCCGACAAGGTCCGCGACTCTCCGCCGCTCAGCCGTCTCGCGGTGTGCAACGGAGCGGCGACCGACATCGACCAGTTCCTCCAGATGCTCGAAGGAGTGGACACCGTCCACCCCCTGGTGCTGACCGACCTCGGGCCCGTCGTGGGCACCCACACCGGCCCGGGCACCATCGGGGTCTGCATGGTCACTGTGGCCTGATTCCATCCGGCGTCGGACCGACGATCGCCTGGCCAGCAGGTTCGGCGGTCGCCCCGACTATCCTCGGTCCATGGATCCGAAGCCTGATTCACCCGCGTCCCGTCTGAGCGGTTCGCGCCTGACCGGCGACCTGCCCGAGCGCGGCACGGAACTGGTCGACACGCTGGTCGAGCTATTCCGCGACAAGACCGTGCGGCCCATGACCCTGGTCACCCGGGCGCTGGTCTTCGGGATCATCGTGTTCACAGCCAGCGTCGTGACGGTCACCTTGATGTCGATCACCCTGATCCGGCTCCTCACGGTGTACGCCTTCGGTGGCCGTGTGTGGTTGTCGGACCTGGTGGTCGGTGCCCTGTTCGTCATCGTCGGCTTCGTGGCCTGGACCAAGCGCTCCGACCCGACCGTAGGCACCGAGGGAGCGGGGTGACCGAGTCCCGTCAGGCAGTGATCATCGGTTCGGGTCCGGCCGGCCTGACCGCAGCCATCTACGCGGCACGGGCCCAACTGTCCCCGTTGGTGATCGAGGGCGAACCCTCATCGACCAGCGACCAGCCCGGGGGCCAGTTGATGCTGACCACCGAGGTCGAGAACTTTCCGGGATTCGTCAACGGCATCATGGGTCCCGAGCTGATGCAGGCCTTCCGTGAGCAGGCGGCCCGCTTCGGCGCCGAGTACACGACCGCCAAGGTCTCCCGGGTCGACCTCTCCAGCCGGCCGTTCGGGCTGTGGGTCGGCGACCCTCAGGCGACCGATCCCAGCTACGTCGCCGATGCACTGATCGTAGCGACCGGGGCCAAGTCGCTGATGCTCGACCTTCCCAACGAGGAGCGTTTGCTCGGTTACGGGGTCTCCACGTGCGCCACCTGCGACGGGTTCTTCTTCCGCGAACGGGACATCGCCGTGGTGGGTGGGGGCGACTCCGCTCTCGAAGAAGCCCTGTTCCTCACCCGGTTCGCCGATTCGGTGACAATCATCCATCGCCGCGGTGAGCTGCGCGCCTCCAAGGTGATGCAGCAACGCGCCTTCGCCCATCCGAAGATCAACTTCCGCTGGAACGCCTCGGTCATCGACGTGCTCGGCGACACCAAGGTGACCGGCGTCCTGGTCCGTGACAACGTCAGCGAGGAAGAGTCGGTCCTCGAGCTCTCCGGGCTGTTCGTCGCCATCGGGCACCAGCCCAACACTTCGTTGTTCAAGGGCCAACTCGACATGGAGGACAGCGGTTATCTCCGCACGACGGACGGGACGCGGACCAACGTGGATGGTGTCTTCGCCTGCGGCGACGTGCAGGACCACCGCTACCGGCAAGCCATCACCGCCGCCGGCTCGGGGTGCATGGCGGCCATCGACGTCGAGCGCTGGCTCGAGGACCAACAGCCCCTGGTTCCCTGACCCGGTCGCTCGGGGAACGGGTCCTCTCACCTCGGCGGTGCGATGCGTGCGGGAATGGTATTCGCCATTGCGTGGTTGACCTAGCGTGTCCACTGAGAGACACCAGGCACGGCCTGCGAACGGCCAGGGGGATCAGCCATCATGAGTGAGAAGATCGCAACACTGAGCGACGCTAGTTTTGACGAACATGTCAAGGCTTCGGACGTTCCCGTGCTGGTGGACTTCTGGGCTGAATGGTGTGGCCCGTGCAAAATGATCGCCCCGGTGCTCGAGGAGATCGCTACCGAGCAGGCAGGCAAGCTCGAAGTGGCCAAGCTCAATATCGACGACAACCTCGACGTCACCCGGCGGTTCGACGTAATGAGCATCCCCACCCTGATCTTGTTCAAGGATGGGGAGCCGGCGGTGCGGATCGTGGGAGCCAAGGGCAAGGGCCAACTGCTCGCGGAGCTCGCCGCTCACCTCTAGGAGGCAAGGGGGTCACCCGGGGAGAGCGTCCCGTGGGCCCTGGGGAGCACCTTCGGGCAAAGGGTCCGGTGTGACTCCTGACCAGGAGATTCGGCTCGCAGTCACCTCCCACGGCGAGGCCGTCGTCGATGTCCAGCGCCGTCTCGAACGACTCGGGTTCACCAAAGGCCTCGATCCGGAGGGCACCTACCGTGACGGCACCAGGGCGGCCGTCGAGGCCTTCCAGTACCGGCGGGGCCTCCGGGTGGACGGCGTCTGTGGCGTCCAGACCTGGTCGGCTCTGGTCGAAGCGGGTCGACGCCTCGGTGACCGCTTCCTCTACCGGCGCTCCCCCATGCTTCGAGGCGATGACGTGGCGGAGCTCCAGCAGCGGCTCAGTGCGCTCGGATTCGACACCGGTCGGGTCGACGGGATCTTCGGGGACCTCACCTCGGCAGCACTCGGCGACTTCCAGCGCAATGTGGGCCTTCCCGTCGACGGGATCGCCGGAGCGTCCACCGTGTCGGAGCTTCTCCGGTTCGGCACTCGCCACGACGACTCCGAGCTTGTGGCCTCGGTGCGCGATCGTGAGCGGTTGCGCCAGGCACCCCGGACGCTGAACCGCAGGCGAGTGGCCATCGGCGAAGAGGGCGGCCTCGACTCCACGGTCGGCGCAGTGCGGCGCTTGTTGGTCAACCAGGGGGCAGTGGTCACCACCCACCACCATCCCGACGGCTCGATTCAGGCGTCGGAGGCCAACGCCGGAGGGGCCGAGGTCTACATCGGTCTACGGCTCGGCACAGGCGGGCGGCACTGCTCCACCTCCTACTACGCGGGGTACCGCTACTCCTCCCCCGGTGGGCGGCGCATGGCCGAGCTGCTGCAGGGGGCGCTCACCAGCTCCCTCGGGCTCCCCGACGCCGGGTGCCGGGGCATGTCGCTCCCCCTCCTCCGCGAGACCCGAATGCCCGCAGTCATCTGCGAGATCGGTCCGGCGACCGTGGTGGTCGAGCAGGCCACGGCCATTGCCCGGGCCATTGTCGACTCCTTGACCGAGTGGGCGGGCACCGCGTGGGACTGAGGCGGAACAGCTTGGGTCACGCTCCACCTGAGGTCGGGTCTCGGGCGATAATCCACAACCTCATGCACAGGTTGTGGACGAAGCTCTACGGAGGGTTAAGGGATCAGAATACCACACAGCGTGGTTGTTTCTCCTCAACTCCGAGATTATGTCAGGTGTGGCCCACTCTCAGTGATCTCTGTACTCATACCGCTGTCGGTTCGGCCCGTCCTACCATCAGCTTGTAGATCCGCTCGAGATCCTCGAGAGTTGCGAACTCCACAACCACCTTGCCGCGCTTGGCCGTGAGATCCACCTTCACCCGTGTGTTGAGGTGGCTCGAGAGCAGCTCCTCGAGCTCGAGCATCCCCGGTGGAGGGAGCTGGCGAGAGGCAGCCGGCACCGTCGAGGGGGCCGACCCGGTCGGCACGGACCGCAAACCGACGTCCGGCTGCGGAGCCGGAGCAGACCCCGCCACTCCACCTTCGGAATGCTGCCGGACCAGTTCCTCGATGGCCCGCACGGTGAGCCCGTCGGCCGCGATCGACTTGGCCAGAACCTCCTGGTAGCCGCGATCGGGCGTACCGAGCAGGGCCCGAGCGTGGCCCGCTGTGATCTGGCCTTCAGCCAGCAACCTCTGCACCCCGGCGGGCAGTTGGAGGAGGCGGAGGATGTTGGTGACCGCGGTGCGGCTTTTTCCGACTCGGGTGGCTACCTGGTCGTGGGTACAACCGAACTCTTCGATCAACTGCTGATAAGCAGCTGCCTCCTCGAGGACGTTGAGGTCCTGACGGTGGAGGTTCTCGACCAGGGCCTGTTCGAGGCTCTTGGTGTCATCGGAGGTCTGGACCAGCACCGGAATGGTGTGAAGACCTGCCCGCCGCGCCGCTCGCCAGCGCCGCTCACCGGCGATCAGCTCGAACTCGTCTGCCGCATCTCCCCCAACCTGGCGCACCAGGACGGGCTGGAGGATCCCCAGCTCCTTGATGGAGGCAGCCAATGCGGACATCGTCTCCTCGTCGAAGTTCACCCGGGGTTGCCGAGGGTTGGGCTTGATGCTCCCAATCGGAACCTCGCGCAGCGCCGATGACCGATCACCGGTGACCTCGGTGGGAATGAGGGCGCTCAGCCCCTTCCCCAGCCCGCTACGACGTGCCACCGCTGACCTCCTTGGCTAGTTCTCGATAGGCGACCGCCCCGCGCGAGGCAGGGTCGAATGCAGTGATGGGCTGCCCGAAGGACGGCGCCTCGGACAGTCGCACCGTCCGTGGGATGACGATCCGGCAGACCTTCGCCCCGAAGTGCTGGCGGACCTCGGTGGCCACTTGATCGGACAATTTCGTTCGGGCGTCGTACATCGTGAGAACGATCGTGGAGATGTCCAGCTCGGGGTTGAGGTTCGAAGCCACCAGATGCACGTTGCGCATGAGCTGGCTCAGGCCTTCCAAGGCGTAGTACTCGCACTGGATCGGCACGAGAACTTCGCTGGCCGCGGCCAAGGCGTTGACGGTTATGAGGCCGAGTGAAGGGGGACAGTCGATGAGCACGTAGTCGAAGTCGTCGATCACCGATTCGATGGCTCTCTTCAACTTCAGCTCACGGCTGAAAGCCGGCACCAACTCGATCTCCGCCCCGGCCAAGGCAATCGTCGCCGGGGCCACAAACAGGTTCTTCATGCTGGTCGGCTCGACGCAATCCTCGAGTGAGGCGTCCCTCATCAGGACGTCATACATGGAAAGCTCGAAGTTGCGCGCATCGATGCCCAGGCCCGTCGTGGCGTTCCCCTGAGGGTCGAGGTCGATCACGAGGACGCGAAAGCCGAGTTCGGCCAGGGCCGCCCCGAGGTTCACCGACGTAGTGGTCTTTCCCACTCCACCCTTCTGGTTGGCCACCGCGAGCACCCGGGGCAGCGGATAGCCGGAAGCGGCCTGAGGGACTCGTCCGGCATCCGGCTCGACGGCATCCGAGGCGAGTGGAACAGAGATAGGTTCCGCCACGACCTCGACCACCTCGATGACCTCGATCTCTTCGATCACCTCGATCACCTCTTCGACAGCCGGATCGGCGCTGCCATGGGCCGATGCGCTTGCGGGCAGCGGGGCCTCCGGAGTCGCAACCTCGGGAGGGCCGGCACTCAGCGGTGCGGTGTCCTCGACTCGAGAGGGTCGGTCGGCGTCCTGCCCGCCAGATGGTGGCAGGACGTCGTCAAGCTCGGCGTGTGCCGACGCGATATCCGACAACGTCGAGTGAAACGTGCCGGAGACCTGGACCGGTTCACCCTGGGAGGATCCATCCGACGCAGAAGGTCCCGGGGGCAACTCATCACCCTCGGCCCTCGTCGGAGGAGCCGACGTCACCAGCTTCACCGAACCTCCCCCGACGACTTCAGCGCCCGCCGTGGTGCTGGGATCTCGTACATCCTGAGGGGAAGGCCTGTTTCGACCCCGACGGCGGCCGCGCATTACCATCTCCTCGAGTCTGCAGGGTTCAAGGCACTCATACTCGCCTGCCGCGTGAGGCAGGTCAAGCATTTCCCCGAATTGTTTCACGTGAAACCCTGAATCAGACCTGGCGGACCATCCTGCCAACCAACAGCCGGCTCGCCCCGTGTTCCATCGAGAGCTGTACGCCTCGGTCCTGGCCCCCGAGGACGGTGCCGTGATCTCGCGGTACAGCGTCACCGCCATGGCTCGCAGATGCCCTGACGAAGCAGATCCGTGCCCGGTCCCGACAGACCACCGGAGGCAGCCGGACCCAGAGTGTCCGTCGAGTCAGGGCGCTCCGCGAAAGCCGTGGTCCAAGCCGGTGGCCAACAACAGGAAAGCTCACATCTGGCGGCGGCGAGTCTGCCCGAGTCCGAGCAACCTGGTCTACCGCAATGGCGGGGGAGGGGCCTGCAGTCTCATGCGGGATCGTGGACGTCGGGCAGGCGATGGTCCCCCACCTCGGCGCAACCGGTGGCGCCGCCCCTCAGCCTCCTGGTGAGAGACCCGATGCCAGAAGTTCGATGTAGTTCCTTGACTCCCCACGGGGCCTGGTCCGGCGGCCGGCTCCGGGCACGCTCCCGACGGTGAGCGACCCTCGAGCTTGCTGGGGGAGTTCGCTGTCGCCCTTCCATCGAGTCACTCCGGTCCTGAGCTGGGCGGGCTCATCGACGGCCGGTTGAGGGTGGCGGACCGAGTGGCCCGGGACCGCAGCAGCGATGGAGCTGGCGGCAGGAACCATTCAGGCAGACGGTCAGCCGAGCCCGGGGAACCCGCAGGACCCGGGCACCCTGTGCCCGCTGGGCGAACAGAGTCCCCGAGCGGGCACACGCCTCACTCCGATATCGCCGACCCCTCCGGCTCGCCGGACGTCCATCGGAGTCGGGAGTCCCCCTTGAGACTTCCCCCTCACGCAATCGGGGCCCGATACCGGATTACGTCAAATCGGCCAGACTCGAATCGTCGATCGGACTCTCGCCGGGGTTTCTGCCGCGATCTGTCGAAAGGCACGGATCGACCTGGTCAGCTGTTTCACGTGAAACATCCAGATGGGATCGGCGGCGAACTTCAGCCCGCCGCACACTCTCCGCCAGATCAGAACAGCGGGCGCTTGGTCGGTACTCCGACCCGGCGGGGATAGCGATCCGGCGTCGTTTCGGACTTGCGAAGAAGCTGGTACCCGAACCGGCAGTCGAAACGAACCCCGGAAAGGGCCGTGAGGCCGAGTTGGGCCAGTCCCGCAACAGGCCAACGGAGGTCGTCTGGATCGTGGGGAGGTTCGGATACGACCATCAACCCGCCGAGTGACAGGAGAGGGGCTCCACACTCCGCGGCAACCGCCGGCGGACCGAACGAGCGGGACGTCACGACTTCGAACTGGTCGCGGAAACGTGGGTCTCTGCCGATCTCCTCGGCGCGTCCCCGAATCACCTCGATGCCGGCGGAGTTCTCCCAACCCTCGATCTCTTCGATCAAGAACTCGGTCCGCCGCTCATTGGCATCCACGAGGAGAGTCCGTGCCGCCGGCCAGCAAGAGTGCAGCACCAGGCCGGGCAGTCCTCCACCCGTGCCCAGGTCGACGACGGAACGGGGGGGACCTCCCAGCTCGGACTCGACGGATTCGACGAAACCCAGGGCGTGGTCGATCTGCTCGCCAGCAGGCATGTTTCCCAAGAACCCGAGCCGGGCGGAGCGCTCGAGGGTTTGGCGCGTGCGGTCGCTCACCCGCCGCCGCAGCTCATCAAGAGAGCCGGCGAGGCCGGCGGTCTCGCTCATGGGCCGACATTCCCGGAGATCGGAAGTTCCACCGCGATCGTGGCGGCACCGGTTCGAAGCAGAAAGCCAGCGACACCGGGTAGAACCCGGTGTCGCTGGCGGAGCGAGGATGAGCCGTCGGTCATGGTCACCCGGACGGCTGGATCACCACGTACCTCGAAGGCTCAACTCCGTCGGAACGGGTCTCGAAACCTTCGATCTCATTGACCGTGTCGTGGACGACCTTCCGATCGGCAGCAGACATGGGCTCGAGTGCCCGCTCGGTGCCGGAACCCTTGACCTCTTCGACGATCCCCTCGGTGAAACGACGGAGGGCGGCGTTCCGCTTCTTGCGGTAGCCGCCCACGTCCACCAAGATCCGGTCGGTCCGGTTTTCCGACTGCCGCTGCACAAAAGTCCGCGTGAGGTCCTGCACGGCAGCCAAGGTCGCTCCTCGGGGTCCGACCAGCAAGCCGAGGTCGTCACCGGTGGCAGCCACCAGTACGGTGTCCTCGTCGACTTCTGCAAAGCTGACGTCGGCATCCAACCCGAATTCGCGGATGAGGCCGGCAAGGAACTCCTGGGCCGCCTCTCCCTGCTGTTCCAGTGTCAATGACTCTTCCATGCTGTCCTCGCTCTCTCCGGGCTTCCGACCGGATCCTTGCTTCCCCTGTTGATCCGATGAGGCGCCGTCCGAGGAACCGCTGCCCCCGCGGGATCGACGACGTCGGTTCGATCGGCCCGCCGATGATGTACCGGTGCCGCTTTCCGCCTGCCGCTCACCGCTCGAGACAGCATCGCTTTCTACCTCACTTGTCTCGGAGTCAGTCGATCCCGTTGTCCCGGCACCAGATCCCCGAGCGCTGTTCGCACCCCGATCAGCTCGATCCGCGGTCCCCGCGCCACTCTTCCGGCCCGATCCACCCGATCGAGGCCGGTCACCACCTTCACGCTTACGTTCCGGCCGCTGACGGCGCGCCCGCTTCGGCCGGGGAGCGACCGGCCTCACCCGGGCCTGCACCCGGGCCTCGCCGCGCATCCGACCGAACAGCCCTGCCTTGGGCTCGCTCAGGATGACGAATTCGGCATCATCCTCCGCCACCCCCAACAGGTCGAGCACGGTCTCTTTCGCCTCTGGCAAGGACTTCCCGCTGGCTTCTACCCACTCCACTTCCTAACGCGCCTTTCTCTCTCGCTTCGCTTTGGACCTCGGGTGCTCCTTGGGCCCCGTGGACCCACCTGCATCGGCGTCTGCCGTCGAGTCCGACCCGGTGCTTCCGTTGCTCGAGTTCCCCGACGTCGACTTCGCCGGACGTCCTGCGGTACCGGAACTCGGGCTCTTCTTTCCATTTGTGCCGGCCGGCGAACCCGACGCCTTGGAGGGCGAAGGCTTCACGTCGGCTGACGGCTCTTTCCGGCCGCGGCCCGCACTGGGCGCACCGGCACCCTTGGCGCCTCCCGCCTTTGCCGGTCCCGTTCCGTTCGAACCCTTCGGCTTGGGCAGAGCCTTTTCAGTCCGATCCACCACTGGTCCCTTCGACCCGCTGGTGGGGGCTCCGGTCTTCGGTGCGCTCGGCGGTCCGGCGACGATCCCCTTGCGGAACAAGACCTCTTGGGTCGCGATTCGAATCGCACTCGACATGATGAAATAGACATTCAAGATAGCCGCAACATTCAGGTAAATAAGTCCGAAGATAAGTGGCATATATTTCTGCATCATTGCCGCTTGAGGATTTGCTTGTGCCGCTTGAGGATTTCGTGCATTCAATCTGGCCATCTGCAAGTACTGAAGACCCACCGAACCCACCACCAGGAGCAAGAAGGGTATGGCCATCCAGATCGAACTGTGATGGGAAAGGAGCTTCTGGGCGAAGTCGATGCCGCCCGAGATCAGCTGACCGTGAGCTGCCACGATGTCGTGGTACATCTTGGTGTGCACGCCGATGTAGCGGGGAACCGCCACCACGTGGGTGGGGATCACCACCTTCAGACCTGCGGCCGTTGTCTTGGTGACTGCAGGGTAAGTGACGGTGTTGGTTATACCGCGAATCACGCTGTACAGAACGAAGAATGCGGGCATCTGCAACAACATCGGCAGGCAGCCTGACGCCGGGTTGACATTGTGCTCTTTGTAGAGCTTCATCATTTCTTCATTCATCAGGGCACGGTTCTCAGCGCCCTTGTACTTCTGCTGCAGCTTCTTCATCTCGGGCCCGAGAGCCTGCATCGCCGCCATGTTCTTCGTGCTCTTGACGGTGAGCGGGGTGAGCAGCGCCATGATCACGATGGTCAGCAGCGCCACGTCGATCGGGTAGCTCGGAATGACCGAGTAGAAGAAGGCGAGGATCCCGCCGACCAGGTCCAGCAGGGGCTGGAAGATCTTTCCGATCCCCTTGACCAATGAGCTCATGACGCCCTCCGTTCAGGCACAGGATCGATTCCGTGTCCACCCCACGGGTTGCACCGGGTCAGCCGCTTCGCCGCCAGACCCGAACCACGGAGCACCCCGTGACGGTCGAGGGCGTCGACTGCGTACTCGGAGCAGGTGGGAAGGTAGCGGCAGCCCGTGGGCCGGCCCGCCCGTAGCAATTGATACGCATGGATGACCGAAACCAGCCAACCGGCCACCACTCCGCGGCTGGTGCCGGCGGCGGGCGTCGAGGTGGTGGGCGGCCCGGGGTCGCCAGCAGGGTCGGTGGTCGTGACCTCGGTCGTCATCGACCGGCCCCGTGCTCTTCGCGGTGCGCGCCGACGGAACGACCCAGCTGTCGCCTCGTGGCCTTCTCCAGTGCTTGGCTCATGGCCACCCTCAGTTCATCGAATTCGAGCAGGGGCCCTCCGGGCCCTGTGCTTATTACGTAGGCCCCGATCGGAAGGGACGCTGCCTGTTCGGACACAATGGCCCGCAGCCGGCGGCGGAGTCGATTCCTGACCACAGCGTTTCCCACCCGGCGGCTGATGGCAAAAGCCACCTCCGGCCCGGTCCAGTCGGATCGCTCCAGGAAGCTCACCGTCAGGTCCCCGGACCTTCCCCGGTCCGCAGATCGTCTCAGCTCTTCGAACGTGTGCCGTGAACGGATGCGCCCGACGCCACCAACGCGGGGCCGGCCCCGTCGGGATCCGAGATCTACACCGACAGCCGTTGGCGTCCCTTCGCCCGGCGCGCTTTGATCACTGCACGCCCGGCCTTGGTCGACATCCGCTTGCGAAAGCCGTGGGTTTTGGCGCGCTTGCGCACATTTGGTTGGTACGTCCGTTTCATACATCCACTTCCTTCCTCGCCCTGAACCGTGGACTTCGACGTCCGATACGGCAGGGGGCCCAGTCACCGCGAACAGGGCATTCCGCTACATGCTACGCCCAAATGGACCCCGTGCTCTGGCCGAGGCCGGGAAGGCGCGCCGGTTGGGCACGGTGTACCGTTCCGAGCAGATGAAGCAGTGCGCCAAGCACAGCGACGTAGAAGGCCTCGGCATAGCTTGCCCCAACGAACGATGCAGTGTTTCCAGATGAAGTAGCACCCGATCTCGGTTCGACGGAGGGTGCGCCCCGCAATCGGTACTCGTCCACAGCTGTGGATATCTTTGTGGACCGAGTGCGCTGTCCAAGGGCGGAGGCCCATGTGAACGACACCCAAAGCTTGTGGATATCGTGCTCCGAGGCCCTGCGCGAACAGGTATCCGATGCCATTTGGCAGGCCTACCTTTCCGGAATTACACCACTTGCCATCAAAGACACCGAGATCGTACTCGGGGTGCCCAACACACTGATCCGCGACCGGGTGGAGTCCCGCTTCCTCGGCCTCATCCAGGACACCGTCAATGGAACCATCGGCCGCAACCTCGTCGTCCAGCTCGAGGTGGTCGCGCCGATCTACGAGCCGGCCGAGGAGACTCTCGCCCGGGTCGAGTCCGAGCCCGGGCGAACCCCGCCGGCCGCGCCAACCTCGTGGCGCAATCAGCCGCGAGTGGCGGGATCTGTCGGCCGGCCCGGTCATCTCGAGTCGCCGGTGCTCGACTCCCGGTACACCTTCGAGACCTTCGTCATCGCCTCGTCCAACCGATTCGCCCACGCGGCGGCCCAATCGGTGGCCGAATCGCCGGCCCGGTCCTACAACCCCCTGTTCATCTACGGGGACGCCGGTTTGGGCAAGACCCACCTCCTCCACGCAATCGGCAACTACGTGCTCGAGAACTTCAGTGGTCGCCACGTCCGCTATGTGACCACCGAGACCTACATGAACGAGTTCGTGGACGCCATCCGGACCAACGCCACCACGGCGTTCAAACGGCGGTATCGCGAGTGCGATGTCCTGTTGATCGATGACGTCCAGTTCATGGAACGAAAGGAGTCGCTGCAAGAGGAATTCTTCCACACGTTCAACTCCCTCTACGGTGCCTCGAAGCAGATCGTGCTCACCTCCGACCGGCCGCCCAAGTCGATCGCCACGTTGGAGGACAGGCTGCGCAGCCGGTTCCTGTCCGGCTTGATCACCGAGGTCCAGCCGCCTGAGCTCGAGACTCGCCTGGCCATCCTTCAGACCAAGGCAGAGCACGAGCACGTGGCGGTGCCCTCCGAAGTGCTCGAATTCATCGCCACCCACGTCAAGGACAACATCCGCGAGCTCGAAGGTGCCCTCATCCGGGTGACCGCCTTCGCCAGTCTCAATCGCCAGCCGATGAGCAGGGAGCTGGCCGAACAGGTGCTGTCCGACATCGTGTCCGCCGATCAGCCCCGCCGCATCACCCCCCAGGTCATCCTCGATGCGACGTCGGAGACCTTCGGCTTCTCGGTGGAGGAGCTCTGTGGGCCCAACCGTCGCCGGCCGTTGGTCACGGCACGCCAGGTCAGCATGTATGTCTTCCGCGAGCTGACCGACTTCAGCTATCCCGCAATCGGCCGCGAATTCGGCGGCCGCGACCACTCCACGGTCATGCACGCAGTCGAGAAGATCACTGGGTTGATGAAGGAGCGTCATCAGATCTACAACCAAGTGACCGACCTCATCGTCCGCATCAAGAGTGGTTCGTAGTGCACCTCCGTCTGCTGGACGCTCGGTGTCTCGTGGACCTGGGCCTGGGTTGGACGTCCGGCACGTCTCTATCCGGAGGTTGTGCACCATCTGTGGAAATCCATGCCCGAACCTGGGGTAATTCTGTGAACTTGGGTGAACTTGTCCATAACCGGTCACCCTATGAACATCTGATTTCTCCCATCGGTCACATTCGGGGGACGATGGGTGGAAATCGAAACTGCCCCTGCGCTGCGATTACGGTCCTTCGTCCACAGTCCACAGGGCTTACTACCATCACTACAGAATTTAAGAATGTAAAACAAAAGCGAGAAAGGACTTCCTTGTGAAGTTTCGATGCGAGCGTGACTCGTTGGTGGAGGTACTGACTACGGCCGGCCGCGCCGTGAGTTCGCGTACGTCGACGTCCATGGCCCTTGGCGGAGTCCGGATCGAAGCGGTGGGGAACCACCTGTCGGTGATCGGGACAGACCTCGATCTCACCGTTCATGTGTCCACCGAGGCGATTGGGATCAGTGACGGAGTGTGCGTGGCCCCGGCCAAACTGCTTGCCGACATCGTCCGGGCACTCGAGCCGGGAGCTGTGACCATCGAGTCCGAAGGCGACAAGGTGGAGATTGGCGCGGCGCGCTCCCGCTTCAGCCTGCGGACGTTTCCAGTGGATGACTTCCCGTCGCTTCCCGAACCCCCTCAACCGGCCACCTTCCTACCAGCGGCAAGTCTGGCCAGTGCACTCCGCCAGGTGGTGCGGGCGGCGTCGAACGACGACGCCCGTCCCCTCTTGACCGGGGTGCTGATCGCTCCGGAGGGAAACGGGGTCCGGTTGGTGGCCACCGACTCCTACAGGTTGGCGCTTCGGGACATCGAGGGGAGCGACACTTTTGCCGACACGTCCCAGATTCTCGTTCCGGCCCGGGCCTTGGTCGAGCTGCAACGGCTCTCCGCTCTCGGGAGTGGGGCCAAGGAGACAACGTCCTCGGGGGGCACAGGAGATGGCGAGAAGCATCAAGCAGGAGTAGTTCCGACTGTCGGGCTGTCCATCGGTGACCACGATGTCACCTTCACCGCCGGCGAGGTGAAGGTGAGCACCCGCCTGCTCGACGGAAACTACCCCGACTACCGCCAGCTCATACCAGCTGAGTATCCGAACCGGTTGCACGTCGGGAAGGATTCGCTTCTCGATGCGCTTCGCAGGGTCCGACTGCTGGTGCGTGACAACACCACCCCGGTCCGGCTGTCCATGCGCCAAGGTGGAGTGGATCTCACCGTTGTCTCCCAAGAGGTCGGTGACGCCAGCGAGACAGTGGACGCCGACTTCGAGGGTGAGGAGCTGACGATTGCCTTCAACCCGGCCTATCTGATCGACGGGGTGGAGGCGGTGTCGGGCGACGAGGTGCTGCTCGAGACGGTCGATGCCAGCAAGCCGGCTACGGTGCGCGCCGCCGAGCAGACCGACTTCCGCTACTTGCTGATGCCCGTGCGGGTCTCGTAGCGTCCCAACGCTGTCCTCGGGCTCGTGCACCTCGTCTCGTTGAGCGTCTCCGACTTCCGGAACATCGCCGAGACCACGATCGAGCCGGACCCGCTGGGCACCACCGTGATCACCGGGCTCAACGCCGCCGGCAAAACCAGCTTGCTCGAGGCGGTCGCCTACCTGTCCACCTTGCAGTCGTTTCGTGGTTCTCCCCGTGAGGCCATGGTCCGCCAGGGCTGCCAGCAATCGATCTTGCGGGCTCAGACATTGGTCGGCGACCGCGCGGTGACCATCGAGGCGGAACTTTCGGCGACCGGCCGCTCACGGACCATGGTCAACCGGCAGACCGTCCGGCGTCGCGGTGACCTCCATGATGCACTGCGGACCACGGTGTTCTCGCCCGAGGACATCGGAGTGGTCCGCTCCGGGCCGGCGCAACGCCGCCGGTTTCTGGACGAGACCTTGGCCGTGGTGGATCCAAAGGCAGCACGATCAGTGGAGGACGTCGAGAAGATCCTGCGCCAGCGGGCGGCACTACTTCGCACCATGGGCCGGCGGCTCGGCCCGGAAACGGCAGCGACGCTCGACGTGTGGGACACCCGACTTGGTGCCGCCGGCACCTTGCTGGTGGAAGCACGCGAGGAGTTGGTCGAGCAACTTGCCCCGATCGCCGAGGCCCACTACGCACGGTTGGCCGGGCAGCCGACGCCCGTCAGCCTCGACTACAGACGGTCATGGACAGGCCCGCTCGATGACGCCCTGTCCCAATCGCGGGTCGATGACGTGGCCCGTGGCATTTCGCTGGTCGGCCCGCACCGGGACGAGTTGGAACTCTCCCTGCACGGACTTCCCAGCCGGACCCATGCGTCCCAAGGGGAGCAGCGGTCTCTCGCCCTCGCCCTCCGACTTGCCGCCCACCAATTGGCCACTCAACGTCTGGGGTCGGCGCCGGTCCTCCTCCTCGACGACGTCTTCTCCGAACTCGACCCGTTCCGGGCCCGGGCCCTGCTGGCCGGGCTGCCCCCCGGGCAGACCTTGTTGACCACCGCCCTTCCCGCGCCGCCTGAGGTCGCCGCCGCCAAGGTCTATGCGGTCGTGGCCGGTGGGCACGTCGCGCCGACCGGGAGCGGTACCGAGGGGTGAAGGGTCGCGACTCCTACGAAGGAGGGGATCGTGGCCCCCGTTCGCTCGACACCTCGCTCGACGCGGTGTCGCGGCGCCTGGGTATGCCCGACCCGAGGGGCCTTGGACGCTTGTTCGCCCGGTGGGACGAGATCGTCGGAGCTGCGATGGCCGTTCACGTGCAACCGCTTCGACTCGACAAGGAATCCCTGGTGGTGACCGTCGACCACCCGGCCTGGGCCACGCAGGTCCGACACTTGGGCGACGATCTGCTCGACCGGGTGGCCGAGCAGGCCGGAGTGGAGCGACCCAATCGCCTCGAAGTCCGGGTTCGCAGATGATTCGGTCATTTGTGAGTGGAGGGCATCAGCCCGGGGTGTCGCACCGGGGGGCTACACTGGAGCATCGGAATCAGGGAATCGCCGCAGCCTCGAGAGCGCACGCAGCGCATCGGAGGCGATCTTGGTGCGCTGGTTCTCGCTCAGTCGAACAATGTTGAAAGGGCGCGCCTGTGGCGCTGAAAACAGAGAACGAGCGGAGCGTGGGAGAAGGCACCTACGACGCTGACGACATCACCGTTCTTGAAGGTCTTGACCCGGTCAGGAAGCGACCGGGCATGTACATCGGATCCACCGGTCCCACCGGGCTCCACCACCTCGTCTGGGAGGTCGTGGACAACTCGGTGGACGAGGCCATGGCAGGGTTCTGCACCCGCATCGACGTGACGATGCTGGCCGATGGCGGGGTCAAGGTCAGCGACGACGGCCGAGGCATTCCCACCGGCATCCACAAGAAGTACAAGGACCGGACCGCGGCCGAAGTGGTGCTTACCGTCCTCCACGCGGGGGGGAAGTTCGGTGAAGGCGGCGGCTACAAGGTCTCCGGCGGGCTCCACGGCGTCGGGGTCTCGGTGGTCAACGCTCTCTCGCGGCGGCTCCGGCTGGAGATCGACCGCGACAATCAGCACCACGTCATGGAGTTCGAGGGTGGGGGAAAACCCACCGGCAAGCTCGAGGTGACCGGGCCCGCGCCCAGGGGTCGAACTGGGACCACGGTGTCGTTCTGGCCGGACCCCACCATCTTCGATGAGATCGAGTTCAGGGCGCAGACCGTGGTCGAGCGGCTGCAGGTGATGGCCTTTCTCAACAAGGGCCTCGAGATCGACTTCGTCGATGAGCGTCCGGACGCCAAACCGGCGCAGACCTTCAAGTACAAAGACGGCATCGTCGACTACGTCCGCCATCTCAACGCTTCCAAGGAGGCGCTGTTCCGCAAGGTCTGCTCGTTCGAGCAGAAGGAAGAGACCATGGAGGTCGAGATCGCCCTCCAGTGGAACACGGGCTTCTACGAGAGCATCCACTCCTTCGCCAATGGAATCTCCACCGTCGACGGCGGGATGCACGAGGAGGGCTTCAAGAAGTCCCTCACCAACGTGGCCAACAAGTACGCCCGGGCCAAGGGAGCCCTCAAGGAGAAGGACGACAACCTCCAGGGTGAGGACATCCGCGAGGGCCTGACCGCCATCATCTCGGTGCGCCTGCAGGATCCCCAGTTCGAAGGTCAGACCAAGGCGAAGCTCGGGAACGTCCCCGTCCGCTCGCTGGTCGAGCGGGCCACCAACGAGAAGCTCGCCGACTGGTTCGAAGAGAACCCCCGCGAAGCCAACCAGATCATCCAGAAGGGCCTGCTTGCCGCCAGGGCCCGGGTGGCGGCCCGGTCGGCCCGCGATCTGACCCGGCGCAAGTCAGCCCTCGACGGGGCTGGACTGCCCGGCAAGCTCGTCGACTGCTCGTCGCGCGATCCGCGCGAGAGCGAGCTGTTCATCGTCGAGGGCAACTCGGCCGGCGGCTCGGCCAAGGACGCCCGCAATCCGCGGTCGCAGGCGATCCTGCCCATCCGCGGCAAGATCCTGAACGTCGAGCGGGCGCGCATCGACAAGATGTTGAAGAACACCGAGATCCAGGCGCTCATCTCGGCCATCGGTGCGGGCCTGGCCGAAGACTTCGACGTGACGAAGATCCGCTATCACAAGGTCATCATCTTGGCCGACGCGGATGTGGACGGATCCCACATCCGCACCCTGCTCCTCACGTTCTTCTTTCGCCAGATGAAGCCCCTGGTCGAGGGCGGCTTCGTCTACGTGGCCCAACCGCCGCTGTTCTCGACGAGGGTGGGAAAGGACAAGCTCTACCTGAAGGATGATGAGGCCAAGGCTGCGTTCATGATCGAGCACCCGACCCATAAGAACGACTTCCAGCGGCTGAAGGGACTCGGTGAGATGGACTTCGGTGAGTTGAAGGACACCACCATGGACCCCGGACAACGGTCCCTGCTCCAGATTGCTGTCGAGCAGGCGGCAATTGCCGACGAGGTCTGCTCGGTCCTGATGGGCGAAGACGTCGAACTGCGCAGGCAGTTCATCCAGACCAATGCCAAAGACGTGCGATTCCTCGATATCTGAGGCAGCGATCGATCCTGCTTCCGACAAGGACCGCCCAGGGCCGGCACGAGGCGTTGCGGCACAGATGCAGTGACACAGATAGGGACACGGCATGCCAGGACGTGACAACGACACCCGGGGTGGCTCGAACACCCAGGACGTCTCGGGGTTCATCGAGCCCATCGAGATCCAAGAAGAGATGGAGCGGTCCTTCCTCGAGTACTCGATGTCGGTCATCGTGTCGCGGGCCCTCCCTGACGTGCGTGACGGACTGAAGCCGGTCCACCGGAGGATCCTCTACTCGATGTACGACCAGCGGCTGCTTCCCGATCGGCCGCACACCAAGTGCGCCAAGGTGGTCGGCGACGTCATGGGCTCCTACCACCCGCACGGCGACTCGGCGATCTACGAGGCTTTGGCCCGCATGGTGCAGGACTTCTCCATGCGCCATCCCCTGATCGACGGCCACGGCAACTTCGGAGGCACCGGCCCGGACGAGGGCCCGGCCGCGATGCGTTACACCGAATGCCGGTTGGGATCACTGGCGCTCGAGTTGATGAACGGGATCGACCAGGAGACGGTCGATTTCGCCCCCAACTATGACGCCACCTCCGAGGAACCGACCGTCCTGCCGGCCCGATTTCCCAACATGCTGGTCAACGGATCGCAGGGGATCGCGGTGGGGATGGCCACCAACATCCCGCCCCACAACCTGGGCGAGGTCATCGACGCCACCACCTACTTGCTCGAGAACCCGGATGCCACGCCTGACGATCTGATGGCGTTCGTCAAGGGACCCGACTTTCCGACCGGGGCACTGATCCTGGGGCGCCAGGGTATTTTGGACGCACTGCGCACCGGGAGAGGCTCCATCAAGTTGCGTGCCGTTGCGGAGATCGAAGAGGGTCGCGCCGGCGAGACCCGCATCGTGGTCACCGAGATGCCGTACCAGACCTCGATCGCATCGGTGTCGAAGAAGATCGAGGACCTGGTCCGCGCCGGCGACCTCGACGGCATCGCCGAGGCCCAGGACGACTCGTCTGGTGGCAAGACCCGCCTGGTGATCCGCCTGAAGCGCGACGCCAACGCCAACGTGGTCCTCAACAACTTGTTCAAGCAGACACCCATGCAAACGACGTTCAGCGTCAATGCCGTGGCGCTGGTCGATGGGGTACCGCGCACGCTCAATGTTGCTCAGATGCTGACCCACTACGTGGCCCACCAGGTCGAGGTGGTCACACGCCGGTCCCAGTTCCTCCTCGACAAGGCCCGGGCCCGGGCCCATGTGGTCGAAGGACTGCTCAAGGCCATCGACATGCTGGACGCGGTGATCGCCGCCATTCGCGGCTCGGACGATCGGCCGGATGCGCTCGCAGCCCTGCGGGCCGCCCCGTTCGACTTCTCGGAGGAGCAGGCCAACCACATCCTGGACATGACCTTGGCCCGGCTGACCCGGCTGGGCCGGTCGAATCTCGAAGAGGAGTTGGCCAAGCTCTTGCTCGAGATCGCCGAATTGCAGTCGATCCTCGACGACCCGGTCAAACTGCGTGGCGTCATCGCCACCGAACTTGGTGAGATCCGCGAGAAATTCGCCAACGAGCGCCGGACCGTGATCACCCACGACCCCGGTGACATGAACGTCGAGGACCTGGTGGATGATGAGGAACTGGTCGTTACCATGAGCCGGGCGGGCTATGTGAAGGCCGTTTCGGCAGATGCGTTCCGGACCCAAGGCCGGGGTGGGCGCGGCGTGCAGGGCGCCAAACTCAAAGAGGAAGACCTGATCGATGACGTGGTGCACACTTCTGCCCACGCCCATCTCCTGTTCTTCTCCAACCGGGGACGGGTCTTCCGGTTGCGGGCGCTCGAGATCCCCATGAAGGAGCGCACTGCCCGCGGAACCGCAATCGTCAACCTGCTGCCGTTGGCACCGAAAGAGGTGATTCAGGCGATCATCGGTACCCGCGACTTCTCTGCCGACAACTACCTGGTGTTCAGCACCAAGTTGGGCCAGGTGAAGAAGACGGCGTACAGTGAGTACGACAAGTCACGTCGCGAGGGTTTCATCGCCATCAACCTCCGCGAAGGGGACGAGCTGGTACGGGTTGTGGAGACCCACGGCGACGACGAAGTGTTTCTGGTCACCAGCTCGGGGATGACCATTCGCTTCTCCGAGGGCGACGTGCGGGCCATGGGACGTGACGCCGCGGGCGTCCGTGGCGTGCGGCTCAAAGCCGGGGATGAAGTGGTGTCGTGTGACATCGCCCGTGACGAGGCGGACATCTTGTTGATCACCGATGCCGGATACGGCAAGAGGACCAAGGTCGAGCGCTTCAACAGCCAGGCCCGGGGCGGCCAGGGCGTGCGCGGGATCCGGCTCACCGCCAAGCGCGGGCGCGTCGTGGCTGCGTTTATGGCCGGGCTCGAGGACGAAATCCTGCTCATCTCCACTTCGGGAGTGGTGATCCGCACCGCTGTGCGGGAGATCGCGTCGCAGGGCAGGGACGCGACTGGTGTGCGGGTCATGAACCTGGGCGAGGGAGATGCGGTGGCCGCAGTGGCACCCGTGGCTGGAGAGGTGGCCGGGGACGCCTAACTCGGCCAGCAGGGCCATCGGGTGCAGTCAGTCGCCGCCTGTCGCGACGAAGATGTCCCAGATCGCATTGACCCCGGAATCTCGATCGGATCGTCGCCCTCTGAGGTGAGAGTGGAGCAATTCGCCTTCGGTTTCTGCAACCGGTTCGAGTTTGGCGGTGTAGGGGGAATTTGGTGGGGGGTCTCGTGACTCCACCCCATCATCGCGGACCAGCGCGGTCGGACTCCCATCCGAGAACCAACGGGCGATGTGCTGACGGTACGGGTCGGAGAACCAGCCTTGAGCACGGGGAAGAGAGCGTTCCATGTAGGGAGTTTACCCTACGTTCACCTTGAGGTCACGCAACGTTAACCTTTGGCTCCCGGGGGAGACAGGCCCGGAGTTACCTATGCGGGCGGATCCAGCGGTGGGATTGCCGCTACCGCCGGGGTGCCGTCGGGCCGGCTGTGGCCGAAACCGTTTCCGAAGGTGGACAGGCCGGGGGACACGAGATTGCGGTGGGTCCACAGCACGAGGCAGGCCACCGCGCCCAGATACACGGTGTCGATGAGGAATCGGAACGCGGACGTACGACCGCCGAAGGAGCCGAACACGCCTGGCCCCGCGATGGCGAAAACCAAGTAGGCCGACAGCACGGTGACGACGAGAAGCGCCACGACCGACACAAAGGCGACGGCCGACACGTAGCTCTGACCGACACGGCGCGAGGGACTCGGTGCCTCCGCATCGGCTCGAGCCAGCGTCAGTCCACGCCGAAGGTGGGTGACCAGTAGGAACATGCCGACGACCGTGACCAGACCACCCAGCACCACCGAGCGGGCGACCGAGTCGGTGATGGATCCGGAGTGGCTGCCGATGAGTCGGACCAGCGCCGACACCACCACCGCTGATCCGATGATCGAGGTCGTGATCGTGACGAACGAGACGGCGAAGTAGAAGACGGACTGGGGCCGGTGCCCGCTTGGATCGGGGTCGGCTCGATTTGCCACCACGACGATGACGACGAGACCTACCAGTGCCACCAGAACCAAGATCATCAGGACTCCTACGAGTCCTCCTGCGAACGAGGCAAATCCCAGAGCTGAACTCGAGGTAGATGAGAAGCCCGATCCTCCCCCCTGAACAGGGTAGGGTCCCGAGACGCTCGGGTAGTTGGGTAGTGAAGTGCCGTCCGTGAGCCCCGGCATCGTTGTCGTAACCGTGGTCATGACACTGTTCATGGGTGAGTCCTTCCGCCGTGGCAATCTTCCGTGGCGGCAACACTAGCCGCACGCCGTTGGAGCCCTGTCGATGCCCACCTGGTCCGGATCGAGCAATTGAGAGCCAACCTCGGCCACTTGTTCGGGCAGCACTTCTCGGGCAGCCGCCCCTGATCAGCGGAACGTTCAATGGCTCTGGACCGGGTTGCCGGCGAAGGGGTGTCCCGCTCGGCGTACACTCTGGATCGCCGTACTCCCGACCCGGGCGTTCCTACGTTCGTACAAGCCGTGCCATCTACCACCCAGACATGTGACGCACGGTTGTGGGACAGAATAGGGACGGAGACTCCCGAAGCGGGACGGATTCCCTGAAGGGGCTATAGCTCAGTTGGTTAGAGCGCAGCACTGATAATGCTGAGGTCGCAAGTTCGATTCTTGCTAGCCCCACCAGGTCAGAGGCACTTTTTCGAATCACCGCAAGTGCCAATGTCCTACGGAAGTCCTAAAAAGGTCCGAGGGCCGGTAACGTAAGGGCATGGCAAGGACCAGCAGTACGAATCGACCTGGGACAATGCGCGAGCGCACGCCTGGCCACTGGCAATTGCGTGCCTTCGCTGGCCCTGACCCGGTGACCGGCAAACCGCGCCAGGTGGCCCGCACATTCACAGGCACCGAGCGTGCCGCATCCAAGGCACTCAGCGCCCTCGTGGCCGAGGTCGAGGCCGGGATGTTCAAGCGAACGACCGCGACGGTGGGGCAATTGCTGGACAAGTGGCTGGATTTCGCCTCGCAGAGGCAACGCCCCCGAACCGTGTACGAGAACCGTTCGAAGATCAACAGCCGGATCCGGCCCATGCTCGGCACCGTGAGGCTCGACAAGCTTGAGCCTGACGCGCTCGACGGGGCCTATAGAATGTGGCTCGAGGAAGGGCTGTCGCCGTCGACCGTGCACCAGTACCACGCCATCCTGTCTGCAGCGTGCCGTCAAGCAGTGAAGTGGGGATGGATCGACAAGGCCCCCACGGACCGGTCCACACCACCGCAACCTGTCCGTAAGGCGATGCTCGTGCCGACTCCGAAGCAGTTGTCCGAGTTGGTCAAGGTTGCGGACAGCGAGGATCCGGTGCTCGGTACAGCCGTGGCTCTCGCTGCTCTGACCGGGGCTCGCAGAGGCGAGCTCGTCGCTCTCAGATGGTCGGACGTCGATTTCGTCGTTGGCAGGGTGACCATCGCCCGATCGCTCACAGTGGCGCGAGGAGAACAGCACACGGGGCCTACGAAGACCCACGCGAGCCGTGAACTGGCCCTCGATCCGATTGGCATCGAGGTGTTGAAGCGGAGACAGGCCTACATGATCCGGTTGTCGGAACGTGCGGGTTCGCCGCTCGTGGAGGACCCCTACGTGTTGTCATACAACGCCAACGGTGGAATCCCCGTCAACCCGGACACACTGACACACAGGTTCGGAAAACTGTGTCAGACGATGGAGCGGCCGGCCCTGGACAAACTACGGAAAATACGGTCGAAGGCGAAGCGTGCCGAATTGCCGGCAGGGGAGCGCTGGTCGTTTCGATTCCACGACATTCGGCACTTCTCCGTCACGACGCTGATTGCCGCAGGGGTGGACATTCGCACTGTGGCTGAGCGGCACGGACACGCTAAGGCGACCATGACGCTCGATCGTTACGCGCATGCGTTACCAGAACGAGATCGGGAAGCGGCCGGAGTTCTCGGGGCAGCCTTGACTCTTGGCTGAGGTGAAAAGGGAAATGAGTTCAAGCCCTGGAGTGCCCGAAGCTCCGACGCACTGACCAGAGTCTCCGGGGATAACAGACCGGTTCACAATTTTGGGGGACTGGGCAACGTGCATTCCGGACCGTTTGCAGACCTCAGCTCAGTCGGTGACGTGGCCCGGGGGTCGAGGAACGAATTCAAACCAGGCATCCCGACGATTGCAGATAGCAGTAGCGATTTCGTCAACCGTCGTCCGAATCCACAAGCTGGCCTGGCTATCTGGCAAGTAATTGGCTTCAGCGATACTGTTGACTCGAGATTCGTCCTCCAGCTGCTTGACTTGCGCAAAGTTTTCATGCTCGCCAGTCTGGTAAACGCCGAGCGATCTTCCGCCGAATTTCTGAACGATTGAGAATACTGGGACATCACTCGGGCCATCGGCGATATAGATCATGTTCCGAATCGGAACTCGCCTCTCCCCCTCATCGACTCGAGAATTAACATCGACTCCCGGCCCCTTGTTTATCTCGAAGATAGCGCGCGTCTTCGAAGTGTTGTCAATGGTATATCCGACCTGCCGAATTTCGGACTCTTCGCCGAACTCATGACCATCCGCGAGATATCCGGGGGCCGGGGGCTGGTCGATGAACTCATTGGCCCAGATCCCTTCAACGTGCGTACCGATGGCACTGCCTTCGATAAGAGGGCGGATTCCAGTCGAAATGATGTAGTGCTCCAATGTGACCCCGTTGGACTCGTACCTCGGGTTTTTCGCAACGTGTTGTTGGATTGAACTCATAAATTCAGGCATCCCCGGGCAAACGGGGATCTCGCTGCCAAGCTCTCGAAGCTTGGAGTTCGTTAAGCCAGCGAATTTGCCTTGCTCAACGTAGGTGAGGATGTGATTGAGGTAGGCCGTATCCTTGGCTACACGTAAGTTGCGCTTCTGATAATGGTGGACAAGCGCATTCGTCTCATCCCAGAATGTCTTACTATCGATGCCATAGGCGGCGAAGAGTGGCGTTTGAGAGTATCCGGGAATTATTGTGCGGTCAAAATCCCAGATGATGGCGATTGTCGCCTGGGTGTAAATTGGTACGGCCATGAAGCACCCCTAGCTGCAGACCTCTCTCAGACCGAGGAGGGCTCGGCCCAGTACAAAGGTTGTACCGCGCAGGTGATTCCGTAGGGTGGATACCTACGGATCTTCGGGTGCCGTAAACGACACCGTCGCACCATCCCGAACCGTCCAACCTTGAAGTTGAGCGGCACACGACTGGAATGCGAGATGTGCACTGGGTAAGGAATGCTGGGGCACCAGCGCCCAGACTGACCATCCTCGCTCGCCGAGGAGGGAAATCTGTCCGGCGATCTCATCGAAACTGCTGGATTCGCCGATGATGCAGTCCACTCTGCGTAGAGATGGAATGACGACGAACTGGCAACGACCTGAGAGGTCAGCGGCATCCGGAGCATGAGCGATTAGTGCGTCCAGTCCTTCGAAGCGGTAGCTCATGGCCGACCACTCAGCGACCAATTCTGTGGACCCCGACGTCTCTGAACGAGTTCTAACCGTGGGAGTCACGTCACGCGACCCAGGGGTTTCTCGACGGAATACGAACATATGTGCGATCATACGGCTCAGGTGTGACTGTCACCTGCTCAGATGGACTCCGAGACGTCATGACGACGTCAGCCGGAGGACGGTTGGAGGCGACGGGCTCGGCCATGCGGGATACGTTACGCGCATACGCGCATTAGTTGAGCGATGGACGCGTATACGCAGGTCAAAGCTATGCTTCGGGCATGACGTCGGCGCAGGTCGCCATGGGACAAACGCTCCACACGGCTCGAGATCGCTACGGCCACACTCAGTCGACGTGCGCCGACGCTCTGGTGAAACTTGGGGCGGAGACGGCATCACAGAGCGCAGTCTCACACTGGGAGCGCGGAAATACCTATCCGGATTCGAGAGCGACATTGGAAGCGATCGGGGTCTACTGCCAGGAGGCCCCGGGGACCGATCGAGATTCTCTGAGAAGCGATCGGGAACACGAGACTCGAATTGAAGATGAACCGTTTGAGAGAATGGTCTCTCGACTGACGGGCTCTCCCATATTGTCGGGACGGCAGGCCCAGCTTCTCGACGCGGCAATCCAGAGGATCTTGACAGGACCTCCGACCTCGGCCAGTGACGTTGACTTGTTCAAGTTGATCGCAAAGATCCTTGACGTGTAGATGTCTCTCGCCGCGGTCAGCCCGGCTTAGGCCGCGTGCTCGGCGCGGTTGCTGCAATGGTTCGTCGAGGGTCATCTCGGTCGCGTTTGAGTAGGAACGATCGCCAATGCTGATAAGGCCAAGAGTCGCGGCCCCGGATGATTCTTCAGGTGACCCTCTGTCACTCTCGGGTTGTGGCGCAACACCGCTTTATGGTGTGTCATCTTCACCGTGGAGGTACTTCTCCAGGCGCGGCACCGACACTCTCCATCTAGCCCCGATCTGGAGTGCGGGCGGGAATTGGCCCGTTCGACAGAGGCGGTAGAGAGTGTCGGCGTGCAATCCGACGCGGCGGGCAGCCTCAGGGATGGAGATCAGATCGGCCGTGGCCGCCTGGTCGTGATGGCTGAATGAGATGGCCACTACAACACGCTGACCGGTGCCGCGACGAGGACGCCGAGGTAGAAGGGCTGCCGGCGGCCAACATGTATGAGCCGTCCTGAGGAGTCACTCGACGCCCTACGGGATCTGTTCACCTGTCACCAATCGACGTAGGGCCTCGAGCTCCTTCCGCAGCCGCCGGACCTCGCTGCGGCTTGGACGACCGGCGGACTCTTCGCTGTGCTCGTCGAAGCGGGCAAACCACCGGGCACAGTTGCGCTCATCCCGAGAACGGGAGCGAGCTCCATCACGCGTCGTCCCCGCCAAGCGGCCGTCCCCATTTCGACGCTGTCTTGAAGACGCTGTTCTGCTCATGCCGCACCACCCCCGACGGGCGTCTCGAACCGGCTGACGAGCCGAGCTCGGCTCAGCAGACGATCCACCGGTACGGGACGAGGACGGCGAACCTTCCGGTACCTCGGGGCCTCCCGGCTTCCATCGCCGCGCTGATCGGCGGCGTCTGTTTCGCCGGAGCTCCTCAGTAGCCGCGCCACCTGGGTCGGTGAAGCGACCAGTGGCACTTCGAAGCCGCTCGCGGTAACGAGCACGAGCCGTAGGTTGCCCATCAGCGGCGTCTCGTCTCCTGGCGGGTGGTCGGGTCCTTCGACGAATCGGAGTCGGTGATCTCCGGATCCCCCCGCCGCTGTCAGGGCTCCCAGGGGCAGCCCTCCACTCGACACTCGGCCGGGACCTCGCTCTACGGCTGACGATGATGGGGACATCAGGCCTCCCTTGTTCGTGACAGGGGCCTGGTGCACCTGTCACAACCCATCGTCCAGACGGACGTCACCCGCAACGTCACCCGCAGAGGGCTCTCACGGAGCTACCGAAGGGGTTGAACGTCACCCTCGGTTCGCAGGTACGTCACCCTGACCGGAACACCAGCAACGCCTCACGGGACTTGGCCGAGCCCGCCCTTTCGCCTCTCCACGCTCGGTGAGAGCTTGACCACTGACGGTATGCGGTGTACGGTATGTTGCATACGGTACGTGTTTCGAATACGATGACCCGTATGTTGCTGACGAGGGCGGGAGTTGGCGAAAGCAGGTCGGGTCGGACAAAGGGGAACGTTGGTGGTTCAACATGCGCGTGGCACCTCGAGCCCGAAAGGTGCCAAGGACTCGGAGTCCGACGGTCAGTCGTGGGAGGCCCGGCACGTCCGTGCCACCTACTGGCTCGATCGAGTGCTCCGAGAAGAAGTTCGATCAGAGGCCGAGCGCCGAGGATGGAGCGTCTCTCAGTTCGTCAGCTGGGCGCTTCGGCGGGCGCTGGACAAGGGCCACTGAATCCCGGAGATCCGATTGGCGGTAGCGAGCCGCCGCCGGCTCTCCATACTCAGCAACGTCACCCTCAGGGGGATCCGGTGGCGTCGAGTGCCTCCCACAGACCCCGGAATAGTGGCCGTGTGCAGGTCCGGTTCAGGCCTGTGACCAGGGAAGGTGACGTTCAGGGTGACGTTGGCCCTGCCGGTGACGATCGTCCGGAAGACGTCCGGGATTGCTCGATGCCACCGATTGAACCGGACCGTCGTGTGTCCCGAAAAACTCCCAGTTCGAGGGCCGAGGGTGACGTTCAGGGTGACGTTGGCCACTCATGCTGTTCTCGGATGTGCAGTCCCGACGGCGTCGCCCGCCGAGCATCAGCGGCGGCGGGGACTGCGTCCTAGGACGAGAGGAGGGGTAACCGGATGGGTAGCCAAGGGCAGAAGGGCAGAGTTCGGAACTGGACCTTTGGGTGTGCGTTGGGAATGGCGGGTATGGGGCTGGCCGCGTGTGGTTCGGGATCTTCGTCACCAACCTCGACGGTGCGTTCGACCCCAACGACATCTCTGGCCAGCCCGACAACGACGACCACGAGTGCCGTCCACGCGGCGGCCGGCACGGCTGTGCTCAATGCATGGCAGTCGGCCCAGCAGACCCTCTACGGCTACCTGCAGGCGCCGTGGCAACAGGACCGGGCCAATCTTGTTGCTGGCCAAACGGCTGCCACATTGTGGCCGAACCTGGCCAATTACTTCGTCGATCCTGCCCTCCAGTCTGAACAGACGTTCCTCGTTGGAGTGAAGATGGGTCAGCTCAACGGCCCATCGTCTTTCAAACTCGGCACCCCAACAGTCTCGGTTCTCTCTCCGACGTCAGCAAGGGTCACTGGCTGCATCGACGACTCAGGGACCACCACGGCTGCCGGTCAGCCTGGACCCACGAGCCTTGGGGGCGGAGCAGGGAGTTACAGCGGGACCTGGACCGTGCAGCTCACGGGTGGCTCGTGGAAGATTGCGTCCTACAAGACAGCCACGGTCTCCAAATGCTGACTCGCCGCGGTGGTGCACTTGCGATCGGAGCGACTCTCATTGCGATCCTTGCCGTCACAGTGCCGACAGGGACAGCGTTTGCGAGTGTCGGTGGGACAGGAAGTGGTGGCAGTTGTAGTGATTCCGGTTCCACTCTCAATTGTGGAACCGGAATCTCTGGCACCACGGGGACAGGCGCCGGCGCCGGTGGGGGAGCTGCACCGACTTCTGGTGGCGGGGCCACCACAGTCTCGATACCCACATGTCCCAACTGGGTTGCCTATTCGACGGAGTTTCCGGGACAGGACGGCGGCCCTCCGCCGGCGGGGGTTACACAGCCCGGCGCCTGGTACGTAAACACGTGCGCCGTGGGCGCCCCAACGGGCCAGGCAACGGGTGTGACGTGGCTGGCCGCTGGCCAGGCGTTGCCCGCGGTCCCACCACCGGATCCGGCGGTCGCCGGTGCCCAGGCGGCCAGCGAGCTCCAGCTCCCGGGGCCTGCTCTCACACTGAGCCCTTCGACCAAGGGCTACGTGAATTTGACCGAGTGGCTTTGGATCACGTCCTCGATGTGGCATCCGCTCACCACCTCAGCACAAGCGTGCAATGCCGGTGGGTGCGTCACCGCTGTGGCGAGTGCCACACCGTCCTATGTGACCTGGAATACCGGCGATGGAACGACGGTCACTTGCAACGGACCCGGCGTCCCGTACAACACGGCCCTTCCGGCCACCAGCCAAACGACGACCTGCTCGCACACCTACACGACCACCTCGGCCGGCCAACCCTCATCCGATGGCAACCCGAACGATGCTGCCTTTCCGATCACCGCCACCATCACCTGGACGGTCGCCTGGTCGGGTCCGAACGGCTCGGCCGGAGCCTTGCCGAGCCTCACCACCCAGGGGACGACCACCCTGCAGGTGGCTCAGATCGAATCCGTGAACAACTGAAGCGCTGAGGAACTGGAGCCCGCATGGCCATTGCAACTGCCCCAACCCGGTCCGCCTTCACGGCACCACCGCCGTCAGGCGACGGTCGTGCCGGCGGTCTTCGCCTCTCGTCCACCACCTATCAGCGACGCCCGTGGCAGATCGGTCTCGGGATCGCGTTGGTGCTGGTGTGTGCGGCGGTGGCGGGAGCCGTGTTCCAGTCCTCGGCCAAGAAGGTGTCGATCCTGGTGGCGGCGAAGAGCCTGCCTGCGGGCACCGTGCTTACGGCCAGCGACCTGGGTACTGCCTCTATCCCTGCCTCGGGCCACATCACGGCCATGTCAGCCACCGGCTCGGCCGCTGTGATTGGCCAGCAGCTCGACACGCCCATCTACGCCGGCCAGGTCATGGTCAGACAGATGATTGCCCCGACACCGCAGCTCGCTTCCGGCGAACAGGTGGTGGGCATGCTGTTGAAGGGTGACCAAATGCCGTCGGTGGCACTGGTGGTTGGCGACACCGTCCATGTGGTCGCCGTCCCCCAGGCAGGCCAAGGCTCGACCATTGGGGGGACGATCGGAGAGACGTTGGTGGCCTCGGCCACCGTGTTCGCCGTCGGCCCCGCACCGGGCAACCAGTCCCAGTATGTGGCCTCCGTCTCACTGGAGATACCGGGGTCGGATGCAGCGACGGTGACCTCCTACGCGGCAGCCGACCAGATCGGCCTGTCGCTGGTCGGCGAGGGGGGCAAGTGACCCTCATCGCCCTTGCCTCCATCAAAGGATCGCCAGGTGTCACCACCGCCGCTCTCGCCATGGCGGCCAGTTGGCCGACAGGTCGACAGGTGCTGTTGGTCGAGGCCGATCCATTCGGGGGTGACCTCGCCCCCCGCTATGGCAAAGCTGCGACCGGGGGCCTCGCCTCGCTGTTCGCCGCCGCAAGGCGGTCCCTCCGCCCAGAAGACGTGTGGGACCACGTCGACCACCTTCCTGGCGGTCTCCCGGTCCTCTTCGGTTTGACCGGCATGCACCAGGCTGTCGCCAACGAGAAGGCCTGGCCGGTAGTCGTAGGAGCGCTGGGTGACCAAGATGGCGATGTCGTGGTCGACGTGGGCAGCGCCAGTTCTTGGCGCCGGCGCTAATCCTGTGGTTCGGTGTCCATCCCTCCGCAGCCCTGGCCACAGACGCTCGGACGGCGAAGCGACCCGCAAATCACCAGGTCAACGGTGGACAGAGACCAAAGTCTTGATCTCTTACGGGGTGAGTGCGGCGCCAGAGGCGCCTGCCACAGTTGGGACCATGAAACCACTCGAGCCGGTGACAAAGGACGAGTCAGCGTCGGGCTACTTCACCACAGGTCCTGAGCCTGCGCTCAAGACAAGGGTGAGTGGCCCCACGCAAAAGGATTCCACACTCCCTAGTAAGTTTTGGTTCGTGACCCACCTGAACTTGCTGACAACGCCTGTGGTCCGGAGTGCCGGAGTTGCCAACATGACGCCAAGATCCAAGAATTTGCCAATAGCCGACCTGCAGTTTTGTCCGCACGAAAATGATGCATGAAAGGAGTCCCAGAGAGCGTTTTCCCATATCAAGATATATTTTGCCCCCGGGGATGTAGCTCAGTTGGCTAGAGCACCTGCTTTGCAAGCAGGGGGTCGTGGGTTCGAGTCCCATCATCTCCACCGGATTGTCATTGTTCGAACCCGGTCACGCCCATACCGCGGCTTAGAGCGCGCCAATAGGCGGGCGGTAATGGGCTGATCGGTGCTTTGGTGGAGTTCTTCGTCATCGACGGAAGCCCAGCTCAAGGCCAGCGACCGCGGCGGGGGGACAACTTCACGAGTATTCCCTGGTCATGCCTATTGGCGCGCGCTC
>JADGOE010000081.1 GCA_017883135.1 Acidimicrobiales bacterium | reverse complement strand
AGGGCCTTCAACCAGTAATCCCAGGCGGAGGTTTTAGTTGAGGCAATGAATCAGCGGTCATGCCCTCTACGCGGAGGTTTTGACATGAGGCAACGGGGGACGGAGCACCTTGACCACGGCCTCCTTGGCAGCGAAGCGAGCGGCAAGCGATTCGGCCGAGTATCCCTGGGTGCCGCGGCCCGATCCATGCTCCGATCGGCAATACGCAACTTCGTGGGGAGTGAAGATCCGGTCGAGGTAGCGATCGCCGAAACGATCCACCGATTCGGCCACGTCGGAAACCGCCACCACGTCAACTCCCACCCGGATCGACGGGAAAAGCACCGGAACGGTCCGCCCCCGGCTCGCCGCGCGCGGACCGGGGCTGTCGGTCCCCCAAGAACCCGCTCCACTCTCGAAGACGGACGTCGGGGCGCTCATCGGAACGATTCTCCCTGATGTGCGGAGTGGGCGCCACCTGGCAACCCGGTCCGCCGCCCCCTGGCTCCGGTGACCACGGAGTAGAGCCGGCGATACCGGTCGGCTATCACCGGCCACCCGAAGCTCTGTACCCGTTGGTGGCCGGCCCGGGCGATCGCCTTCCTCTTTGCCGGATCGGCAAGCAGCATCTCCAGCGCGGCCGCAAACCCCGCCGTGTCGAACGGGTCCACCAGCACACCGTCCCGGCCGCTGTGCACGAACTCGGGAGCCCCGCCGCGATCAGTGGCCACCACCGCGGTCCCCGCCCGCCATGCTTCGAGCACCACGATCCCGAATGGCTCGAGGCGACTGGGCATCACGAACAACGTGGCCCCGGCCATCGCTTCGGCCACCTCGGGGCGGGAGAGTCTCCCCGGGAAGTGCACGTGGTCGGCGACCCCCAACGCAGCGGCGCGCTCCTGCAGGCCACCGAGCGCGGGGCCGGCACCGGCGATAACCAGATCGGTGGTGCGGAGCCCGGGATCCATCGCTGCATATGCCGCCAGCAGGAGATCGAAGCCCTTCTTCTCCACCACCCGGCCCAGGCCCAGGATGTACGGCCGTTCACCCGTGCCGGTGAGTGGTCCGGTGCGTGTGCAACCGCCACCCGCTCCCCCACCGCCGTCGAGGTCCACTCCGTTGGGGATCACGGTGCCTCTTCCACGAGCAAGCCCGAAACGCTCCTCGGCGTCAGCGAGCGTGAACGCCGAGCACGCGGTGACCGCTGCGGCGTTCCGGATCCCCTTCCGGAGCGCGGCCCGCAACACCCGCGATGTCACGAAGATGTCGGCATCGTCCATGAGCGTCTCACCATGCAGGGTGATCACCAGCGGCACGCCCGACACCCGGGACAGCGCGGTGGCATAGGCCCCGTTGGGCCCGAAGCACTGGACGTGCAGGAGGTCGGGGCGGAAGGCGGCCACCGCACTCCGTAGGGAGAGCAGGGTCCGGGCGCCGGTAGTGGCGGTGCGCCGGACCGCCGACCAGTTGGTGGCCGGAAGGGGCATGGGCAGGCGCCGCACCACCAAGCCATCCCGGATCTCTGCGGTCTCCGGTGTGGCGTCGTCGGGCTGGCAGGTCCACACCTCGACCTGGTCTCCGGCGTTGACCAGCGACAGGGCAAGGTGGCGGGTCATCTCCTCCACTCCACCGAGGGACGGGGGGTAGGAGCTGGGGAGGAGGGCAATCCGGGTCATGATCGTCGATCTGTTCGGAGGCCGGGCGCCACCATCAGGCCCACCGCCACCAGGGACGGTAACAGCACGAGTCGGCAGTGATGGCGCACGGAAGCAGATTCAGGGGAGGGTCGGGCTCAACCAGGGCTCTACCGCGGCCAAGACGGCTCCACTCGGTTCGGGCGCGACCTGGCTCCAATTGCCAACGCCCGGCGACCAGTAGTTGGAGAAGGCGGCCGCGTACCAGCCGGAGAGGAATCCCTGCTCCGCGCAGTCACAGTCGGGGGCCCAACTGGCCGGGTGGATGCCCAGGATGTTCTCGATCTGAGCCTGCCCGCCCTCCGGTTCGACCGCAGCGGCATCGACCTCGTGCCCGATCTCGAACGCGATGATGCCGGCCAGCTGCTGCACCGTCTCACCAGGGAACACGTACAAGGAGGAGACCCCGCCGGCCCGACCCCAGGTGAATGTGGTGTTGCCATAGAAACCGGGTGATGGAGCGTCCGAGATCGGAAGGAATTCGATCGAGTATCCCGGGATGTTCTGCCACGGATAGCGAACCAGGGTGAGTGCCTGGGCGCCCAGTTGAGCCGGCGTTGCCGGCGCGATCGACACCGTGGGGGTTGTCACCGGAGCAGGTGCCGCAGCCGGCGCGACAGCCGGCGCCGGAGCGACAGAAGATGCTGGTGCCGGTGCACTCTTCGATACCGAAGCCGGCCCGGTGGTGGGCACCGTGGTCGCGGCACCGGTGGTGGCGGGCGCAGTGGCCGCAGGCACACCCGCAGGCGCTGCGATCAGAGGGGACAGGCTGCGGGCGTCAACGGACGATGGCGCCGCGCTCCGGTCCGCAACGGTCCGGGCGCGGTCGACCGAGCCCAACATCAGGATCGACGCCGCCATCAGCACCACGACCACGGCGACCACGACGAACTCGAGGCGCACCAGCGCGCGCCGCTGGCCGAACGTAGCTCGATGAACGCGGGCCCGCAGGCCGGCGGTGCGCCGGTCGGCGCCGATGTATCCCGCAGAGAGGACCAGCCCCGGCTGGTCCAGATCGGCCAGAAGCCCTGCCTGGGCCACTCCGTCGAGGAGGGCGAACTCGTCGGGTTCGGCGAGGTCCGGTTCGGACCCGACCTCGAGCAGCGACTGCCACGGGGAACCAGCGGGGCCACGTCCCGTCGAAGTACTGGACATCCACCCCCGCTCCGGCCCCATACCTCTACATCGGCCGAAAGCGAGTCAAGCTGAAATCGAGGAGCTTCCACAGCAGCCCGATCCGGGCTGCTCCCTGTCAGGGCGTAGCGCTCGCCGCAGCCGCTTGCCGTTGCTGGGCCCGGGCTGCCTGTCCGGCGCTGCGTGCCGCGGCCGCCGACTGGCGCTGCTGGGCCCGGGCTGCTCGCACGACGCCGAGGGCTGCCGCCGCCGAGTGGCGTTGCTGGACCTGTGCGGCTCGTTGCGCGGTCCGTCGCGCGCTCAGCTGCTGGTTGGCCTGGCGAGCGGCGCACCGAGCCGTGGGCGAGGTGCCATCGGCACCTGTGCAGACCGTCGAGGTTGCTGCACGGAGGTGCGGCGCAACTGGCGTCGCCGACCGCGCCGCCCTCAGACCCAGTGCTGCCGGGCTCGGGGCCGTCGGTGGGACCGGGACACTTGACACAAGGAGAGTCAGAGGAACCACGGCTGCCACCGTGGCCAACACCACCACGACCATCCGGCCCATTCGCAGACCGGCCCCGGGTCCACCCGCAGTACTGCGTGCACGCCCACCAGGTCGACGGCGATCAGTCCCGATGTAGCCCGGCGAGATCACCAGGCGCGGGTCGTAGAGATCCGCCAGCAGTTCCGGCGGTACGAAGAGATCCGGGTGGGGTGGAAGGAGTTCGACGGTGCCACCCAGGAGCGCCGAAGCCGATGCCGGCAGTGCCGGTCTCTGCTCCTCGAGGGCGTCGCGTCCGTGCCCTAGCGCTGATTTCACATCTTCCCATCGGCACTCCGGGTCCTCACCTGAAGCGACTATCCGAGTATCGGGGTCAACAGCTCGCCGGCCTGATCACACGCCGAGGCCCAGGCTCCGATAGACCGCGGCGGTCGCTTCGGCCGTCCGTCGCCAGCTTCACACCACCCGGTCGGGTCCCGCGCCATGGGGTTGGTTCAGGACGCCGTGGACATCACTCAGGAACGATGCACCGACCTGAGACACCGTTTCTGCGGCACCGCTCAGGGCCCGGACCGCCCGCAATTGCCGACCCACGACCGGCAGCACCGTCACCGGCACGAAAAGCGGCGAGGACAGGTCGGACCGGGCACCGGCAAATTCCGCACGGGCCACGTCCAGCGAGTGCACCAAGCCAGAGGCCGTCAGCTCGCCGGGGGTGAGGTTGGACCTGACCAGTTCCAGCGCAGCAAGACCTCGTTGATCGTGGCGGTAGGCCGACCACGTCTTTGCGGCCAGAACACCTCCCCACACCGCCACCACGACGATCATACCCGTGGCGATCAGCCATCTGCGCCGCCGTCGACCCCCTGTATTGCCCACGCCTGTCACCCGATGCTCATGGCGCCGGCGAACGTACCCTCGACCCTGCACAGGCCGCCGGCGCAGCGGATACGGGTCCCCGATGGTACCGGAGCCGGCTTCGGCGACGGGGTCACCGTCGGGTGGCCTGCCCAGTGCGGGTACCGCCGCCGGCCGCGCCCGATCCCGGTCGGCCACACCGCTAGCATCACCCCGTGTCGTTCACGACCATCCGGATGGCAGTCGGACGGGTGGTGCTGGTCACCGGTGTGCTCATCTTGCTGTTCATCCCGTACCTCCTTTGGGGTACCGGCCTACAGACGGCGCGGAGCCAGAACCAACTCAGAGTGGAGTTCCGGGCCGCTCAGCGCCAGGCGGGAGCACTTCCGGCGGCGAAACCCTCGGCCGTCACCGGTGCAGATGGAACCGCCCAGGTGGCGCCGACCGTCCCCGATCCACCGGCCGGAAGTGCGGTCGGTGTCATCGCCATCCCGAAGATCGGAGTGTCGATGATGGTGGTCGAGGGCACCGGCGAAGCACAACTACAGGCCGGACCTGGCCACTATCCGGGCACGCCGCTGCCGGGCGAGGTGGGCAATGCTGCAATCGCCGGGCACCGCACGACCTACCTTCACCCCTTCTACAACCTCGACGGGCTCGTCGCGGGCGATTCGATCACCGTCACCACGCTGCAGGGGATCTTCGTGTATCACGTGACCCAGACCTTGGTCGTGAACCCGGACGACGTGGGTGTGGTCGGGCCGACGACGACGCCCCAACTCACCTTGACCACCTGCAACCCGCGCTACAGCGCCAGCCAACGCCTGGTGGTCCACGCAGCCCTGGCTGCCAGCGCACTGGTCCGGCCCAAAGCGGTCACGGCACCGGCGCCAGCTCCGGCACCCGTGCCGCCCCTGCCCCTTCGTCGTGCGGCGGCATCGCCCACACCGACCAGAGATTGGGCCGCAGCGATCCTATGGGGTGCCACCGTTGCAGCGCTGACCACCGTGCTGTGGTTCTACGCCGGCAAGGTGCGTCGCTCACGACGAGCCCTGGTCATCGGATTCGGGCTGGCCGTCTGGCTGGCCGTGGTGTTCTTCTTCTTCGAGGCCGTGGCGCCACTTCTGCCTGCCAGCTTCTGAGCCCACCCGTCAGCGCCTCGTCGGGAAGCGCTCAACTGGCGCACCCACCGCTCAGGCGGGGCGGGATGCCCCCATGTTCACCGACCAGTTCAGGCGATGGAACGGCGGCGGCGGAGCAGCAGCCCACCGGCGAGTACCGCACCGACACCCGCGACCGCCAACCCCTCGATATCCGCACCAGTGAAGGGGAGGCTCGACGTGCTGGTCGGATTGGACGTGCCCGGCGTCGGAGCGGTGAAGGGAAGCCCACTCGGTGAGTTCGGGCTGACCGAGACCGAAGCGGTGTTTGGAGGCGCACAGGAGGTGTAGCAACCGATGTTCGCAGCGCCGGCGACGTTGGGCGCCATGAGCAGCGACGCCACCGCCAGTCCTGAACCAATCACCAGTCGTCTCGCCCACATATCGGTTACCCTTCTTCCCGTAGAGGTGTGCCCCTACGTTCCCCGACCAGGTCTGAGGCACCCTCGTGTTGCCGCTTCCTGGTATCTCCATCATGCCTGGCCGGCGCGCACCAGGCAATTGTCGCGCGCCCTGTGTTGCTATCCCATCACTCTCTGTGGTGGTTTCGCACTTCAGGCAGGTGCAGCGGCCACCCAGGCACGTTCAGCCCGGTACCAACTGGCCGAATGTGCTGCACAAGCCGAACGCCTCGATCATCACGAATGCGGCCACGACCACCAGGACGACCGGAACCTGCCAACCCTTGCTGTGGCGGGTCATCGGCGAGGGCATGTACCACGAGGGCAGCAGCCCGGGGCTTTGTCCAAGGTAGACGGAAAGAGGAATGGCATCGTCGCCGATGGGCTGATCGGCGTCCCCAGCCAGTGCCAACTCGGCCAGCTCCGCTTCGTCGAAGGCCGGCCCGATCGCCTCTGGCACACCGTGCGCCACCTCTCCGCCAGCACCATCGTCATCAAACATCGGTCCACCTCCCGGTCGGAGCCGACAGATCCTCGGCTCCACCCTACCTACCTTCGGTCCGCCCTACCCTCACAGCAGGTGGACCGCGAGCTCGAACGCCTCGATCGCCACCCCGACCGAGATCAGCCCGAGTACGTAGAGGACTCGTCTGGCCATCGGACGGTCCGAACGGCCAACCGTCCCCACCCCCACAACCGCCAGGGCGAGGACCCCCACCACCTCGGCCAGTGCAAATGCCGTCCTCATCGTCCACAGGTGCACACCGGCCAAGGTGAAGATGGTGGTGGCCGGAATCGCAGCCGACACGATCGACCACGAACTCCGCAACTCTGCGCCCACGTCACCTAACCTCAGCCGCAGGTGCTGCCACGATCGCTTGACGACCAAGCGGGACAACGTATGGGCGAACCAGATGGCAACCGCACCCACGATGACTACTCCCGCCGTGGTGAGCTCGCCAGGATTGGCCTCGAAGGTGAGGCCGCCGATCGCCACCAGGGTGGCGATGGTCCCGTACACGTAGTCGGCCAACCAGTGCACCGCCCCCTCGTGCTCGGGTGGCGCCTTGTCGGGTGATGACAACTCAGCCATCGTGCTGCCCGGTCATCGTCGACACCATGGTGCCTTTCCTCGTGGGGCGGTTGGAGCCCGTCGCAATCAGCACCGGGTCAGCCGGCGCTCAATTCTGCCATCGATCGGATGGTGAACAAGGCACCCGCCACCGATGCCATCAGACCGAGGAGCATCTACAGTGCCGGGGCAACACTGCTCAGGACGCGCACCGATGGCTCGTCGGGGCGACCCGTGTACCCACGTCCACCTGTCGCGCCGTCGGCCGTGGGGCCAGATCAACACACCATGTGCAGTTTCGCGCGACGCAGTGACGCAGCTCAGCGCCGCACGGGTGAGCGGTCTCGCCCGGCAGGCGCCAGTCGGACCAGGACGTTGTAGGTCACGGCGGCGATGACCAGGTGCATGACCACCAGGACCAGCACGGCCTCGGCCGACTCCCCGCGCATCAAGATCCAGAGATCCGGAAGCAACAGCACCGCCGTGACCGCAATGGCCATCCGGAAGAACAGCCATCGGGGTCTCGACGAGATCCGGGTCACTATGGGCCAAGCCGCGCAGGCGAAGACCACCCCGATGATGGTGAGCTTGGCGTAGCTCTGGACGTGAAAGTGAGCGAAGCCCTTCGTCGACGGAAAGACCGTCGTACCGATCGCTACCAGCAGGGCGTCGGCCCCGAGTGAACCGACGATCAAGACGATGGTGGCGACTGCCAACCGTACCCACGAAGGTTGTGCCTCGTCCGGCCTGAAATCGACATGGAAGCGGGCGAGCAGTCGTTCGAGCCCGGTGCCCTGCAACCAGGGGGGCTGCCATTGCCGCGTCGGTGGGGTGCTCATCGACCGAGGATACCCAAGTGATGATGACGAACTGATGAAGCAGCCCGCTCACGACCTGCACGTCCTCGGGTTGCTGCCGGCACGGGTTACCAGCACGGCCGATGCAATAGATTCGACGAGGACGTCCGCCTGATCGGCTGGACAGCGTTCTGGTAGAGCTCGAAAGGTACCGATAAAACTGGCGAACCTCTCAGGTCGGGCCACGGTGGTTACCGACGCCGGTGGCATTGACGTGGCAACTGCCTCCGGGGGTCGGTACGGACCCGACATCCATGCCATCTACGACGACTGGGCCGCGTTCCGCGCCGCTGCCGCCGACTTCTCATCGGACGACGCCTTCGCTCTGGACGTGTCAGCGCTCGGTTCGCCGGTGCCCAGCCCCCGCCAGGTGTTCGCCATCGGCCTCAACTACCGCTCCCACGCGGAGGAGTCCGGCATGGAGCCCCCTTCCGTGCCGGCGACGTTCACCAAGTTTCCGGCCAGCCTGACCGGGCCGTTCGCCACCGTGGAGCTCACCGGTGACACGGTCGATTGGGAGGTGGAACTGGTCGCCGTCATCGGCGCCCGGGCCGATCGCGTCGCCGAAGATGATGCGTGGTCCCACGTGGCGGGCCTCACAGTCGGCCAAGACATCTCCGATCGCACCTTGCAGTTCGCAGCTGCCGGCCAGTTCTCACTCGGCAAGTCCTGCCGTGGCTACGGCCCGATCGGGCCGTGGTTGGTCACCGCCGACGAGCTCCCGGATCCCGACGACCTGGCCCTGGGTTGCGCGGTCAACGGCGAGACCCTGCAGGAGGACCGCACCAGCGGTCTCATCTTCTCCGTCCCCCGGCTCATCGCCGAGCTCTCCGCCGTACTGCCGCTGCTTTCCGGAGACGTGATCTTCACCGGTACGCCGGCCGGCGTCGGGTTCAGCCGGCGACCACCCCGGTTCCTCCGACCCGGGGACGTTCTCGAGAGCTGGATCGAAGGCATCGGCACCACCCGCATCCATCTGGCCGCCCCGGACGACTGAGCGCCCGCCGTGTGGTGGCGCCGTTGCCATCACGGCGAGAGTGCTGGCATCCTCCGGCTGCGTCGGCCAGCATGGATGAGACGCTCACCAAGCAGTGGGGAGACCGGATGACGACGAGCAGCGCACCTGCCGGCAATGTCGCGTCGTCTGCACCGGGCCGCCAATGGTGGGTGTTGGTCGCACTCATATCGGTGGCGGCGTGGATCCGTCCGTGGCGAACCTCAACCTGGCCGTGGCCAACGTCGCGCTGCCCGACATCGGCGAGCACTTCCACGCCACCCAGACCCAGCTCAACCTGGTCAGTGTCGGATTCTCCCTCGGCTTGGCCGGCACCGTGCTCTACCTCGGCGCAGTGGGTGATCGCTATGGGCGCAAGATGATGCTCCTGCTCGGCATGGCGTTCACCATCCCCACCTCGCTGCTGGCTGCGTGGGCACCTTCGATCGGCGTCCTCATCGTTGCTCGACTGCTGGGCGGGGTGGCTGCCGGCATGGCCTACCCCACCACCCTCGCCCTGATCACCGCGCTGTGGGACGGCCCGGCTCGCACCCGCTCGATCGCCCTGTGGTCGGCGTTCGGCGGTGCGATGATCGCGTTCGCTTCGCTGCTGGCCGGTTGGCTCCTCACCGTCGCCTGGTGGGGGTCGGTCTTCCTTCTCACCGCCCCTCTCGCTGTCCTCGCCCTGGTGCTGGCGATCATCTTCGTACCGAGCCACGTGAACGAAACCAAAGACGGTGTCGACCACCTGGGCGGGGTGCTCTCGATCGTCGGGATCGTGGCGCTGGTGCTCGCCATCAACTTCGCCCCGAGCGCCGGCGAAGGTTCGATCGCCACGATCGTCGCGATCGTCGCGCTCGTGACACTGGCCAGGTTCTTCCTCCACCAGAAGCGGGCACGCAACCCGCTCTTCGACCTCCAGGTGGCAGGTCGACGCATCTTCTGGGTCGCGGCACTTGCCGGCCTGATCGTGTTCGGCACCCTGATGGGGGCGATGTTCATCGGCGAGCAGTTCCTCCAGAACGTGCTCGGCTACTCCACACTTCGTGCAGGTGGCGCCGTGGTGCCGGCCGCAGTGTTCATGCTTGTGGCAGCCCCGTTCTCGGCCAAGCTGATCGAGAGGGTCGGCTCGAGGGCGACCCTGCTGAGCGGCTACGCCTTCCTGCTCGCCTCGTTCCTCGTGATGCTGCTCCTGTGGACGGCCACCTCCGGCTATGCCGTGGTCGCACTCGCCTTCATCCTGATGGGAATCGGCGTCGGCCTGTCCGGCACACCGGCATCGCACTCGCTCACCGTTTCAGTTCCGGTCCACCGGGCCGGCATGGCCTCGGGCACGGCGGACCTCCAGCGCGACCTCGGCGGGTCGATCATGCAGTCGATCCTCGGGGCCATCCTGACCGCCGGCTACACCACCGCCGTGGCGTCACGCATCTCGAGCTCGGGGGCGCACCCTGACAACCAGGTGACCAACGCCCTCGAACGCTCCTACTCGAGCGCGGCGACGCTGGCCCAGGCCAATCCGCGATTTGCGAGAGAGATCGTGGCCGGGGCCCGGGCGTCGTTCCTCACCGGGTCCAACTGGGCGTACCTGGCAGGCATCCTCTCGATCATCCTCGGGGCAGTGATCGTGGCCACGCTCTTCCCCTCGCACCGACGAGAGGTCGAACTCCTCGGACGGTACCGCAGCGAGGATCAGCTCGCACCGGCCTGAGAGACGTCGCTTGCGCGGGCGGTGCTCCTCACCCTCTCTGATCGTCGCTAACCGCAATACCGTTCAGTTAGGTCCTGAGAATGGTGGCGATGGGTGGTCCGGTGGGTTGGGGCCAGTCCCGATGATGAGCCCGCTTGACGTGCCACTTGACG
>JADGOE010000034.1 GCA_017883135.1 Acidimicrobiales bacterium | reverse complement strand
ACACGACACGGAGGTGAGGGAGTGGCCGCTGTCGATGACTCCGAACGGACCCCAGGTCCCGCTCGAGTACGCAAAGGTGTGGCCATTGGCGTCCACCGCCACACAGAAGCTGCTGTCCACGAACGACACGGAATTGAGAGCGGTCGTGCCGTCGATAGAGGCTGGCGCGGCCCATACGCCCGTCCCTTCGGCACGCATGACGGCGTTGCCGTGGTTGTCCACCGCCATGCAGAACGTGTCCGTATATCCCGCACACGATACGGATGTGAGGGCGTGGCCGCTGTCGATGGACGCAGCCGAGGACCACCCCGACGGCTCCCCCCCCGTACGTGATGGCATTGCCGCTGGCGTCCACCGCCACACAGAAGATGGTGTCCGAGCACGACACCGAGGAGACGGCGGTGGTGGCATCGATGGAGGTTGCCGGACTCCAACTCGACGCCGACGGGATGCCAGCCCCGGCAGGGGCTGACGCCATGGGGAAGAACAAGATGGCCGCCGCTACTGCCACCAAGAGAATTGTCATTCGGTTGCGTGTGATCGATTTCACATCGAACTCCTACCGCTCAGGATGGAATGAGCCCATCCGCCGACCGCTCTGTCGACCGCGCCCGAGCAGCTGACTTCGGTGACCTGATCTGAGTGCGCTCCACCGAAGCCCGACCCAGAGGGCGATCTACCAGCACCGTTGTCGCGCTCCTCTAGCTATCCACTGCGGGCCGCTCATTGCGTGCGGGCTAGGGCCTTTCGTCACTTCTTCGCGGCGCAGACCAACGGCCAGCGGTCAGTGGCAAGATTGAGCTGATGGGAACCGATTTGAGGACGATGTTGGACGACCTGGTCGGCCAGGCGCTCCAGTGCCACGCGCCGACCCGCGAGCAGGCACTGGACCTACTGGCCAGTAATGACGACGACCTGTTGGACGTGGTGGCGGCCGGGGGTCGCGTGCGCAGGCACTTCTTCGGCAATCGGGTGAAGCTCAATCTCATCATCAACATGAAGAGCGGCCTGTGCCCGGAGAACTGTTCGTACTGCTCGCAGCGAAGTGGGTCCGGGGCCGGCATCCTCAAGTACAACTGGATCGATCCGGTGGCCGCCAGCGACACGGCGGATCGGGCCGTCGCAAGCGGGGTCAAGCGGCTCTGCCTGGTGGCCAGCGGGAGGGGTCCTTCCGACCGTGACATCAGCCGTGTGGCAGAGATGGTCCGCGTCATCAAGGAGCGCCACCCTGACCTCGAGGTGTGCACGAGTCTTGGACTGCTGACTTCCGAGCGAGCCGGACGTCTGCTGACCGCAGGTGTGTCCGCCTACAACCACAATCTCAATACGAGCGAAGCCAACTATCGAAAGATCTGCTCGACACATGCCTTCGCCGATCGAGTCGATACCGTGGGGGTCGCACACGACGCCGGACTCTCCCCATGTTCCGGAGCGATCTTCGGAATTGGCGAGACCGACGACGAGATCGTCGATCTCGCGTTCGACCTGCGGAAGCTCGAACCTGACTCGGTGCCGATCAACTTCCTCATCCCCTTCGAGGGCACCCCGCTGGGCGACGAGTGGCAGCTCACTCCCCAGCGCTGCTTGCGTATTCTGGCTCTGTTTCGCTTCTTCTTCCCCGACACCGAAGTCCGTATTGCGGGCGGGCGCGAACTTCACCTCCGCACGCTTCAGCCCCTCGGACTCCACCTGGCCAACTGCATCTTCTTGGGCGACTATCTGACCAGCGAAGGCCAAGCGGGATCTGCAGATCTCCAGATGATCTCCGATGCGGGGTTCGTCGTCGAGGGACGCGACGAGGAGACCTTGCCGCAGTCGCGTCGTGATCTGGTGTCCCTGCGGCGCCGGGGCCCCGGCACCGATGTTCCCGCAAATGCGTGACACCGGGCGAGTGTCCCGAACGAGCTACTCGGGCTTCCGGCCTCGGACGAATGCGCTCATGACCGTGCCGCCGAGCTCAGCGATGATTCCTTCGGGATCGGTCCCTTCGGGGAGGTCGGCGACCAGGTCGCCGGCCAGGGCGACGATGTCGCTCTCTTCATAGACGCGAGTGGGTTCGATCGAGACGTCTTCGAACCCGGCCGCCCGGAGCTTCTCCTCGTACGAACCAGCGACCAACGCACCTGCCACGCAACTGGTCCACAAGCCGATCAACTGCTGTGTCGCCTCGGAAAGCCCGCGGCGGAGCACGATGTCCGAAATGGCCAGCCGGCCGCCGGGCTTCAGGACCCGGAAGGCCTCGCGCACCACTGCATCCTTGTCCGGCGAGAGATTGACGACACAGTTGGAGATCACGACATCAACTGTGGCCTCGGGCAGGGGGACGTCCTCGATCGTGCCCAACAAGAACTCGGCATTGGTCACACCGGCCTCGACCTGGTTCTTTTCGGCCAGTTGCACCATCTCGGGCGTCATGTCGAGCCCGTAAGCCATGCCGGTGGGGCCGACCCTGTGAGCCGAGAGCAACACGTCGATCCCCCCGCCTGAACCGAGGTCGAGCACCACGTCGCCCGGCCGGAGGTTCGCCAGCATGGTCGGGTTCCCGCAACCGAGTGATGCTCCAAGCGCGGCGGACGGCAGGACCTCGGCGTCGCTCGATGCATACGGGGTGCTGCCGACCAGCCCGGGAGCGGTGCCGGTCGGACCACAGCACGTGCTGCCTGTCGCGGCACGAGCCGCCTCGGCGTAGCGATCGCGCACGGCCGCATGGATGGCGTCGGCTTCCGTCGTCATTCGTTCAGGCTCCTTTGCTCGCAGGGTGCCCGAGGGGCCAGCTCACGGGCACTCCCTTCGATGGATATCGATATGCTACTCTTTCACTTCGATATCTGTCAATATGTATTGATGACCACCCCGCCTCTGTCGGCGTGCTGTCCGGCCCTGCTCGACCATCCGTTGGACGAGGAGCAGGCCGAGGAGCTGACCAGACTTCTGAAGGCTCTTGCCGATCCCGTGCGCCTCCGGTTGCTGAGCATGGTGGCCGCAGCTCCCACCGGCGAGATCTGCGCCTGCGAGCTACCGAGCCGGCTCGGACGCAGCCAGGCCACCATCAGTCATCACCTGTCGCTGCTGGTGAGGGCCGGGGTCCTGGTACGTGAGCAGCGCGGCAAATGGGCGTGGTTCCGGATACTGCCCGAGCAGTTCGAAGCTATTCGCGAGGCATTGGCTGTACCCGCCGCGGTGTCCCAAGGGTGATGCAGATCGGCCCGCCTTCAATGACCCCGGTCTGGCCATGAGGCCCGGCCTCGCCCGCAGAACGGTGTTCACCGTCGACTGACCGTCCGAGCTCCCGACGCGAGCCGGGACATCATGGTTCGTCGACGTCGAGGAGCGCGAACCGGCCCAGGTCACCGACGTCGGTGACACCGGTGAGGGCGAGCGCCACCTCCATCTCGCTGCGCAGGATACGCAGCACGTGGGCGACGCCCTTCTCCCCTCGGGCAGCCACGGCATAGGCCCAGGGACGGCCGATCAGGCACGCACGGGCGCCGAGAGAGAGCGCCTTCACCACGTCGAGGCCACTTCGGATCCCGCCGTCGACGAGCACTTCGGCCTGGTTGCCGATGGCATCGACAATTGCCGGTAGGGCCGCGATGGTCGACGGTACGCTGTCGAGCTGGCGGCCGCCGTGGTTGGACACCACAATCGCGTCAGCTCCTCGGTCCACCCCCTCGCGGGCGTCCTCCGGATCGAGGATTCCCTTGAGCACGAGCTTCCCGCCCCAGTGCTCGCGCACCCAGGCCAGGTCGTCCCAGGTCACGCTGGAGTCGAACTGGCCGTCGACCCACTCGCGGAATGCGTCCGGCGAGGATGCCCCGGGCACCGCCTTCTCGAGGTTGCCGAACGTGAGCGGCCTCCCACCGATGGCAACATCCCGCACCCACGCCGGATGGGAGGCGAAGTCGAGTCCGCGAACCAGAGCTTTGGCGGGCGACAGCGAGCCGGCTACGCCATTGCGGACATCGCGGTAGCGGGCGCCGACCACGGCCAAGTCGACCGTGAGAACGAGTACCTTGCATCCCACCGCCTCCGCACGGTGCATCAGATCCTCGGCGTAGGAACGATCACGCATCACGTACAGCTGGTACCAGAACGATCGGTCGGTGGCGGCCGCGACCTCCTCGATGCCACAGATCGACACGGTGGACTCGCAGAAGGGAACCCCGAAATGAGCGGCAGCCGACGCGGCCTGCACCTCGGCCCGCTGGGCGAACATGCCTGCCAGGCCGACCGGGGCGAGCACAACCGGCAGTGAGAGCTCCTCGCCGAGGACGGTCGTCCCCAGCTTCGGCTCGGAGACGTCACGCATCACTCGTTGCCGAAGGCGGATCCGACCGAGGTCCTCGGTGTTCGCGGCCATCGTCAGCTCTTCGTAGGCACCACCGTCGATGTAGTCGAACAGCTGACGGGGCAGGCGGCGACGGGCGAACTCGCGGTAGTCGCGCACCGATGCCGGGGCGAGCCCGAGCGGGCGATCACGGCCGGTGAGGTTCATGAGCCCCATGCTTCCAGAGTACGAACACCCGAGCACGGGCCCGACCGGACGGGGGCGCATCGAACCCCATTCGGAGTCGCTGTCCTACTCGACCTCGGCCCTGATGCGCTCCAAAGTGGTCCGCATGCCGTTGCGATTGGTCCGGCCTCGAGTCCAACCAAAGAGCGCCCAGTAGATGCGGAGCAACGCTGTCTTCGTGAGATCGAACGACTCGGTGACGTCGGTGCCGTCACCGGCGGGCTCCAGCCGGTAGCGCCAGACGTTCAGTGGCCTGGTGGCGGAACCGACCCCGAAGGCGAACTCGCGACCGGGCTCGGACGCCAGCACGGTGCAGGTCGTCCAGTACGTGGGGCCCTTGCCGTTCCGCTTGACATGCCCACGGAAACGGGCGCCGACCGCAGGGCCCGTGGCGCCGTCGAGCCACTCGGCCTCAAAGGTCTCCGGGCTGTACTCGCCGATCCGGGTGACGTCGCTCACCAACTCCCAGACCCGGTCGGGAAGTGCGGCCATGTGAACGGTCACCGAATCATGCATGGCGGAATCCTACGGGGGATCCGCCTGACCGCCTGACCGCCTGACCGCCTGACCGGCTGTTCGCCTGACCGCCTGACCGGCTGTTCGCCTGACCGCCTGACCGGCCGTTCGCCTGACCGGCCGTTCGCCTGACCGGCCGTTCGCCTGACCGGCCGTTCGCCATCGAGTCCAGCGACGGCCTCAGCCGTCGATCGGCCGGGAAGATCCGGCTGCCGGGGCGGGCTCTTGTGCCGCGGCCTGTGGCCGAGGAGGGCGGCGCCTTGGGCGGGCGGCGGCGGTCCGGGCGGCGGCGGCAGCCTGCAATTTCGGAACGAAGATGAGCACGTAGGCGGTGGACAGCGCGCCCAGCACCATGATCACACCGATTGGCGCAACGGAAAAGTGGTGGGCGTTCTTCGGATCGGAGAACCCGGTGGCCACGAACAGTACGCTGAAGAGCACGATCCCGAACACGGCCAGGGGCTTGCCGGCGATCAGCCGGAACGGGCGCTCACGGGTCTCGCGGCCCCGCAGTACCACCAGACACAGCGAGCCGATGGCGTAGATGCCTGCCTCGATGGTGGCACCGACTGCCACCAGCAACAGCCATTGGCCGGTGGCGAAGACCACTGCGGCAACGATCGCGGACACGGTTGCCAACGTGGTGACGGCCACCCAAGGAACCGCCCGGAGGTTGAGCCAGGCAAACTGACGCGGCAGGTTGCCCTCCCGTGCGGCGGCGTAGATGACGCGCGACGCGACCAGGAAACCGCCGTTGAAGGTGTTGAGCGCTGTCAACACGGTCAGGGCGAGCATCCACAGCTCGCCCACGGTTCCCAATGCCGCCCGACCGAGGAGCAGCTGGGGATAGGCGCTGCCGTGGAGGCTGGAGAACGGCACCAGGTGGACCAGGGCAAGAGCGAACACGCTGGACACGATCCAGATGAGCACCGGCGCGATGAAGAGGGCCCGGGTGATCACCGGGGGGGTTCTGGCCTCCTCTGCAGTGGTGGTGACCCACTCGAACGCTGCGTAGAGGAAGAGGGCGAAGGCAATGGCCTGGATCCCCGAGAAGCCACCCTTGCCGAAAAGGTTGAGGGGGTGTTGGAAGGCGCCACCCACGTGGAACAGCGCAACCACCGACAAGACGGCCGTTCCGGCCAGCACGGTGTAGGTGACCACGGTCTGCACCCAACCGGCGATGCGCACGCCGAGGAGGTTGGCGACCAGTGCCACACCCAACAGGGCGGCGATCCACACGTAGGCCAACGCCGCCGGCTCGCCGAGCACGTGGCGCACGGCAGCTCCGATCAAGAATGCGTCGGCCGCGATGACCAGGACCACCGTCGTCATGTAGGTGAAAGTGACCGACAGGGCCGTTCGATTGCCCACGGCCCGACCGAGGTAGAGGCGGATGCCGGCCGCTGAGGGATAGAGGCCGTTCAGCTCGGAGAAGATCCCCGACACCAGCAGCACGATCAGACCGCCGATGAATATGGCCAGGGCCGCGGTGGCCCCCGGAGCGTAGGCCAGCACCGAGACCACTCCCAGGTAGTCGATGGCGGCGAAGGCCAGGCCGGCAGACGTGGCAGTTGCCGTGGCGGTGCCGACCGACCGGCGAAGCGCCACCACGACCGGGTGCGCCGTCTCGGCGCCGGACATCAAGAGTCGGGCCAGATCACGTAGCTGATCGCGTCCAGACGCATGACGTCCTCCTGCGAGCCCTTCACCGTGATCTCACCCCGCAGGTACTTCTGCACCGGGTTCAGGTCGCCCCAGAACATGTCGCAGAAAGTCTCGGACTGTGTGGTCACCACGATGTCGGGCGTCCCCACATGGCCTTCGGGAGTCGACAGGATCTCGCCCCGCTCGACCAGCATCGAAAATGCCGACCCGGTGTCCGCGCAGACGAAGTGCAGGGTCCGCGACCAGTCCCGCTGCATCTTGCGCAACCGTTCGTTGGTGTTGCAGCTGACGGTGTAGTCGGCCAACGCCTCAGCCAGTTCATCCCAGTTCGCCACGGCTCCCCCTCAGTTCGCCGTGGTCGCGGCCGGGCGCACCGGTCTGCGGCGGGGTCGCTTCGGCGCAGACTCCTCGGGGCCGGCGCCCGACACCAGATCGCCGATGGCCCGGTCGAGCGACTCGAGGAGGAAGTCCACCTCGGCCTCCTCGATCACCAACGAGGGCATGAGGCGCATCACCGCCGGTTGGTTCCCGCTGTAGATGGCGAGGACGCCGTGACGGGCGAGGTGGTACGACATGCGAGGCCCCAGGGAGTCCTCGACGTACTCGATCCCGGCCATGAGACCGAGTCCCCGCACCTCGGAGATCACCTCGGGGCGGGCCTCGGCGATGGAGTGGAGCCCGGCGAACAGTCGCTCACCCATGGCGGCGGCGTGGGCCACCAGATCGGTCTCCTCCATGACGGCGATCACCTCGAGTGCCACCGCGCACGCGATGTCCGACCCTCCGAACGTGGACAGGTGGATGAACGGGTTGGGGATCATGAACTCCCGGAGCTCCTCGGTGAACACGGTGGCCGAAATCGGCACCACCGACCCCCCCAACGACTTGGCGATGGTCATGATGTCGGGGACGACACCGAAGTGCTGGCTCGCCCACCAGCGGCCGGTCCGGCCGAGGCCGGTCTGGATCTCGTCGAGGATCAGGAGCGCTCCCGCCCGGTCGCAGATGGCCCGCACGGCTGCCAGGTAGTCAGGCGGCGGCATCACGATTCCCCCTTCGCCCTGCACCGGCTCGAGCAGCACGGCGGCCGTATGCTCGTCGACCGAGTCGGCCAGGGCATCCGCGTCACCGAACGGCACCTGGGCGAACTCCGGCATCAGTGGCTCGAAGGGTTGGCGGAATGCGCCCCGGCCGGCGGCCGAGAGCGCGAACCCGGTGTGACCGTGGTAGCCGTTGACCGACGAGACGATCCTCGGGCGACCGGTGGACCCCCGAGCCAGTTTGATCGCGAAGTCGACCGCCTCACCCCCACCGGTGCCGAACATGGTGCAGGACAGATCTCCCGGCGTGATCTCCGCCAGCTTGGCGGCCAATTCGGCCTTCTCCCTCGAGCACAGGAGGAAGTTGCCGTGGTCCAGCCGGTCCAGCGCCTCGTGCGCGGCAGCCACCACCCGGGGGTTGCGCCGACCGACGTTGAAGGACCCCGCCGACGTGAAGCAGTCGAGGAATCTGCGGCCGTCGAGGTCCCAGACCCACGGTCCGGAGCGCTGAGCCTCGATGATGTCGAGCCCGGCCGCCCGCATGACCCGGACCTTCTGGGGATTCAGGTAGGTGGCGAACTGCTCGAGGGCGTGCTGCTTGGCGGCGGGGTCCGGGACGAACTCGAGTCCCTCGGCCCAACCGCCCGTCGGGCGGTCGTTGTCCATGACCCGACCATACCCCCGGGCACGCCCGTTCTGCCTCTCCGTTGCCGATCTGGGACAGGCGCATCGGAGGCGCCGCCTCCACGCCTGGCGAACAACCGTGATGCACGCGCCGGAGCGCGCCTTACGGTAGGAGGTCGGTGACTTCGGAGCGCTCCGCCTCGAGCTCCTCGGTGGTGATCCGGACCCGCTCGGTGGCGAACCCGTCGTGGGGGAGTCCCTCGACCACCTCCCAGGCGCCCGCGCCGTCGGCCCGCACCGGAAAGCCGAACTGGAGCCCCTGGGGCACGCCGTACTCCCCGTTGGAGACGACCGCGAGGGAGTTGAATTCACCACTCGGGGTCGGGGTGCGGATGCTCACCACCGAGTCGATGGCGGCGTTGGCCGCCGAGGCCGCCGAGGACAGGCCCCGGGCATCGATGATCGCCGCACCACGCTTCTGCACCGTGGTGATGAACTCACCCTGCAACCACTCGGCATCCTTGATGACCTCGGGGGCCGGCTTGCCGGCGATGCGCGCGTTGGCGAAGTCGGGGAACTGGGTGGCCGAGTGGTTCCCCCAGATGGCCAGGTTGGTCACCGAAGACACCGGTACCCCCGCTCTAACGGCCAGCTGGCTCTTGGCGCGGTTTTCGTCGAGCCGGGTCATGGCGAACCAGCGATCGGTCGGCACCTCGGGAGCGTTCGAGCGGGCGATCAAGCAGTTGGTGTTGCACGGGTTGCCGACCACCAGCACCCGCACGTCCGAGGCGGCGTTGGCAGCGATGGCCTGCCCCTGGGGGCCGAAGATCCCACCGTTGATGATGAGTAGGTCTCCACGCTCCATGCCCGCCTTCCGGGGGATGGAACCGACCAACAGGGCCCACGAGGTCCCGTCGAAGGCGGTGTCGAGGTCGGTGGTGGCGACGATGTCACTGACCAGGGGGAACGCGCAGTCGTCGATCTCCATCACCACGCCCTCGAGGGCCTTCATGCCGGGCTCGATCTCGAGGAGGCGCAGCACGACCGGCTGGTCGGGGCCGAGCAGCTGACCCGACGCGATGCGGAAGAGGAGGGCGTAGCCGATCTGGCCGGCGGCCCCGGTGACGGTGACGTGGATTGGTGACTTGGCTGCCATGGGGCCGAGGCTAACCCGGCAGCTTCCGATCGGTCGAACCTGGGGCCCGGGGCCCCTGGCGGGCCACCGCTACAGGCGGTCGACGATGGCCGAGGCGAACTCCGAGCACTTGACCTCAGTGGCACCTTGCATCAGCCGGGCAAAGTCGTAGGTGACCACCTTGTCGGCGATCGTGGCCTCAAGAGCCGTCACGATGTCGGCCGCGGCCTCGGTCCAGCCGAGGTGCTCGTACATCAAGACCCCGGACAACAGTAATGAGCCCGGGTTGACCTTGTCTTGACCCGCGTACTTCGGTGCGGTGCCGTGGGTCGCCTCGAAGATGCCGTGACCGGTGACGTAGTTGATGTTGCCCCCGGGGGCGATGCCGATACCACCGACCTGGGCGGCCAACGCATCGGAGAGATAGTCGCCGTTGAGGTTGGTGGTGGCGAGGACGTCGAACTCCTCGGGGCGGGTCAGTACCTGCTGGAGGGTGATGTCGGCGATGCTGTCCTTGACCAACAACTTGTCGCCGGGCCGTCCCCCGCAGTCGTCCCAGCCGACGGCGACGTCGGAGAACTCCTCGCGGACCAGGTCGTAGCCCCAGTTGCGGAACGCGCCCTCGGTGAACTTCTGGATGTTCCCCTTGTGGACGATGTTCACGCTGGCCCGCCCGTGGGACAGTGCGTACTTGATGGACGCCCGGATCAACCGCTTGGACGCCATTTCGGAGATCGGCTTGATACCGATGCCGGAGCCTTCGCGGATCTCCCAGCCCATCTCCTCACGGAGGTACGCAGCCAGCTTGATCGCCTCGGGTGTGTAGGCCTCGACCTCGAGGCCGGCGTAGATGTCCTCGGTGTTCTCCCTGAAGATGACCATGTCGACCTTTTCGGGATGGAGCACCGGCGACGGCACGCCGGTGAACCACCGCACCGGGCGCAGGCAGACATAGAGGTCGAGGATCTGCCGGAGGGCCACGTTGAGCGAGCGGATGCCACCGCCCACCGGTGTGGTCAGGGGGCCCTTGATGCCGATCAGATGGGACCGGAAGGCCTCGACAGTCTCGTCGGGCAACCAGCTGCCGGTCTCGTCGAATGCCTTCTGGCCGGCAAGCACCTCTTTCCACGCCACCGACTTGCCGTACTTGGCGGCTGCGGCGTCGAGTACCGACCTTGCCGCCGGCCAGATGTCCACACCGGTGCCGTCACCCTCGATGAAGGGGATGATCGGCTCGTCGGTGACGTGGAGAGCACCGTCGGGACCCTGTGTGATCAGATCTGCCATGCGGCGCAGCATATCGGCACCCTCCGACACTCCCCAACCGGGCTCGCCCGCGGCACTCGGCGCACCGAAGCCCCGGCTCGGGGCTCGGGGCTCGGGGCTCGGGCTCAGGGCTTGGCCAGCCCCAGCGCAGAGTAGATCTCGCGGGTGGCACTCGATCGGTTGAGCGTGTAGAAGTGCAGGCCCGGCACCGCGGTATCGAGCAGCTGCTCACAGAGCTCGGTGGCAACCGCGACGCCCTCACGACGGACCGCCTCGGGGCCCCCGCTCGCGTCTGCCGCTCGAAGCCGCTCGACCATCCACTCGGGCACGGCGGCGCCCATGGCGGCCATGCGCGGGATCGAGGTCAGGCTGGTGACCGGCATGATGCCGGGAAGTACCGGCTTGTCCACACCCCGGGCGGCGAGGTCGGCCACCAGCCCGGTGTACTCCGCTGCCTCGAAGAAGAACTGGGTGACGGCGAAGTCGGCCCGTGACAGCTTGGCGGCCAGATGGTCTCGATCGGTCTCGCGGTCAGGTGAGAGTGGATGGCAGCTCGGTTGCGCTGCCACCCCTACCGAGAAGCCCCCGATGGCGCGGGCCAGGTCGACCAACTCGGAGGCGTGGTGCAACTCGCCCGAGCCCTCCCTGGGTCCGGTGGGCGGGTCACCTCCCAGTGCCATCAGGTTCTCGACGCCGGCTGTTCGGTAGGCGACCAGTATCTCCGCCAGCTCCAAACGGGTGTGGGCCACGCAGATCAAATGGGCCATCGGCACCAGGTTGGTGGTGCTGAGCATGCCGGTGACCAGGTCGAACGTGCGCTTGCGCGACTCGGCCCCTCCTCGATAGGTGACGGACACGAACGACGGTCCGAGCTGTTCGAGGTCTCGGAGCGTCTTGACCAAGGTGGCCTGCTCCGCGTCGTTCTTCGGTGGGAAGAACTCGAACGAGTAGGTCCGGCCCTTGGCCAAGAGGTCGGCGATCCGGGTCATAGCTGGATCAGCCTAGTGCTGAACGCCCTTCCGGTCCGTGGTCACCGCGCCGAGCACAGCCGCTCAGCCGGTCGCCGGCGAGCCGGCGTGGGAGCCGGGCCTCGAACCGATGTGGGTCGAGAGCCTGGCCAGCGCCGCGTCCAATTCGGCGCTGCGGGCCCGGCGGGCCTCGTCGGCCTGCGCCAGCTGCAATCCAGAGGGAGCTGTCGGGCCGTGCCGCAGCAGCCGATCGGCCTCGATGGCGAACGCCAGTCCACGCAACGCGCCTGCTGCCGTTGTCGCCGTGCTCCCGGCTTGTTGGTCGGGAGCCGAGCCGACCGCCCGCTCGAGAGCGATCGCCGCCCTGTCGACCTGCACCGCCACCGCGCCCCGTATCTCCGGGTCGTCGGACGCTGCGTTGCCCGACCGCAGGGACTCGCGGGCCAGTTGGGCGTCGCTGAGAGCAGGGAGCGCAGCGAGGCGCCACGCCGCAGCCGCCGCCCGCCTCTTCCGTGACCGGAGCAGCAGTGCCACCAGCACGATGGCGATCACCAACACCACGATGAGCCCGATCAATCCCCACGGGGTACCTGACGGCGGCAAGGACGGCGCAGTCGTGAGGGGCGCAGTCGTGGTAGGAGACGTGGTCGTCGTGGCCGGCTGCGAAGAAGTCGTCGTAGTGGGGGACGTGGTCGTCGTGGTAGTCGAAGCCGCCGTGGAGCTGGTGGTCGGTGCCGACGTGGAGCTGGCGGTCGAAGCCGGGGGAACCGTGGTGGTCGAGACAGCCACCAGCGCCGCCGGGGCCGGGGCCGCGGCGGCTCCCGCCGGAGCGAAGCCGACCACCGACAGGTAGGCCACCGCCGACACCCACGCCAGGGCGGCCAGGGCACTCGCGCCATTTGCGAGGCGACCGTGCCCCCGACGGCCGGTACTCCTCAACTGCCGCACCGGCCGTAGTCGTCCTCGAGCCGGACGATGTCGTCCTCACCGAAGTACTCACCGTGCTGGACCTCGATGAAGACGACGTCGCCATCGGTGGCGTTCTCGATGCGGTGGCCGACGCCCACCGGGATGTCGATCGACGCGCCGGTCGCCAGCTCACGTTGCACGCCGTCCAGAGTGACCAGCGAGGTGCCGGCGACGATGAACCAGTGCTCCGAACGCCGAGCATGGCGTTGATAGCTGAGCCGTTTACCGGGCAGCACCACGATGCGCCTGACCTTGTGCGTGCCATCGTCGTCGAGGACGGAGTAGCTCCCCCACGGCCGTTGATCGGTCTCGAGCGCCACCTGCTCGCTCATGACGAGCACTCCGCAGCGCGGATGGCATTGCGCAACAGCATGGCCCGGGTCATCGGACCCACCCCTCCGATGCGCGGGGTGATCCACCCGGCAACTTCGGCAACCGAAGTATCGACGTCGGACAGCAGCTTCTTCCCTTCCCACGAGGTCCCGGCTCCCACCACCGCTGCGCCCGGCTTGATCATGTCGGGGGTCACCAGACCGGCCCGGCCGGCCGCGGCCACCACCACGTCGCCCTGGCGAACCAGGCCCTTCATGTCCTCCACCCCGGTGTGGACCACGGTCACCGCGGCGTTGCAACCGGGGCGCTTCATGGCCAGCAGCAGCGCCAGCGGCCGGCCGATGGTCAGGCCCCGCCCGATCACCACCACGTGTTTGCCCTCCACGGGCACGTCATTGGCGTGCAGCAGCTCGACGATGCCCGCCGGGGTGCACGGCAGCGGACCGTTGGCCCCCATGACCAGCCGTCCCAGATTGACCGGGTGCAGGCCGTCGACGTCCTTTTCCGGGTCGACCGCCATCAGCACCCGTTCCTCGTCCAGACCCGCCGGCAGAGGTAGTTGCACCAGGTAGGCATGGATCTCCGGGTCAGCATTGAACCGTGCGATCACCGCCTCGAGCTCGTCCTGCGACACATCTGCCGGAAGGTGCTCGTGGGCCGAACGGATGCCGACCTCGGCGCAGTCGGCGTGCTTCATGGCGACGTAACGGGCACTCGGGCCGTCGTCACCCACCAGAATGGTCCCGAGTCCCACCGTCACGCCGGCTCCCCGTAGCCGGGCGACCCGATCGGTCACCTCGGCACGGACCTTGGCCGCAAGCATCTCCCCGTCGAGCAGTATCGCCGTCATCGCCGTCCCCTCACTGCGCAGTTCGCCACGAGTGCCGTCGTCGGCACGGCGCCTCGTTCGCTCGAAGTCTCCGGTACGCCGCCTTGGTCGCTCAATGTCGGAAGTGCCGCTCGCCACCGGCCATGACCACCGCGATACCCGCCTCGTCGGCCGCTGCGATCACCTCGTCGTCACGGATGGATCCGCCCGGCTGCACCACGGCCGCAACCCCTGCGCTGGCCAGCACCATCAGTCCATCCGGAAAGGGGAAGAACGCGTCACTGGCCGCGGCGCCACCGGCTGCCCGTGCCCCCGCCTTGCCCACCGCGATCTCCGCGGCGACCACCCGGGACTGCTGGCCCGCCCCGACTCCGACCGCCTGGCCGTTGTTGACGATGGCAATGGCGTTGGAGGTCGTGCGGGCGCAGACCTTCCAGGCCAGGGCCAGATCGCGCCACTGCTCATCGGTCGGTCGCACCACGGTCGCCACTTCCCATGCCGAGGGATCGACCACGAACCGGTCGGCATCCTGCACCAGCACACTGGCGCCGAGCCCGCGGTACTGGCGCACCAGGGGCTCGGGGGAGGGGGCCGACAACAAGCGGGTCGCCTTGCGCTTCGACGCCAACTGGGCCAGCGCCGCGTCGGCGTACGACGGGGCGATGATCACATCGGCCTGCGGGCCCGCGGCAATGGCCTCGGCCACCGCCACCGTGACGGGTCCACCGATGGCCACGATGCCCCCGAACGCAGACTGGGGATCGCACTCGAGGGCCCGCTCGTAGGCGCGCACCAGGTCGGTATCGAGTGCGGCCCCGCACGGGTTCGCGTGCTTGATGATTGCCACGGCCACGTCGGCATTGCCGGAAGCGGGGAGCTCGTGCACCAGTCGCCACGCCGCGTCAGCGTCGAAGATGTTGAGGTACGAGAGCTCCTTGCCGCCATGTTGGAGCACGTCGTCCCACCACGAATGCTGACCGGCGATCCGGTACCGGGCCCCGTGCTGGTGGGGGTTCTCCCCATAGCGCAGCGAACCCGCCCGCTCCAGCGTGAGGTGGATGGTCGGCGGCAGCAGCGCGGCCGTGTCGAACTCGTCAGCACCCGAGCGGGCACCGGCCGTATTGAGGCCAGGGCCCTCCCGCTCGTCGAGCCACGCGACGATGGCCGCGTCATACCCGGCCGTGTGGGCGAACGCCTCGCGGGCCAACCGTCGCCTCGTGTCGAGGGAGAGGGTGCCGTCATTCCGTAGCTCGGCGAGGACGTTCCCGTACTCGTCGGGGTCGACCACCACACCGACGTGGTCATGGTTCTTCGCCGCGGCGCGCACCATGGTCGGCCCTCCGACATCGATCAGTTCGACCGACGGGTCCGACGAGAACGGGTAGAGGTTGCACACCACGAGGTCGATCAGGCCGATGCCCAGGCGGTCGAGGACGTCGAGGTGGTCGGGCTGCGAGCGGTCGGCCAGGATCCCCCCGTGGATGACCGGATGGAGGGTCTTGACCCTCCCCCCCAACATCTCCGGTGCCCCGGTGAGGTCGGACACCTCCACGTGGTCGATGCCGGCGCGGGCCAAGGCGGCCGATGTGCCACCACTCGAGATCAGCTCCCACCCGAGTTCGGACAGCCCTCGGGCGAGGTCCTCGATTCCGGTCTTGTCGTAAACGGACAGCAGTGCCTTCACTCAGTGACCTCCCGTGCTGATCCTCGCCCATCGCCGGCCCGGGCCGCCAACCCGTCGATGAATGAGCGGATGGTGTCGGGGTACAGCGTCCGCTCCACCAATTTGATGCGTTCGTGCAGTGTGGCCTCGGTGTCGCCCCGAAGGACGGGGACCTTCGCCTGGGCCAGCACCGGGCCGGCATCCATCTCCAAGGTCGCGATGTGCACCGTGGTGCCCGTCTCGGTCGCACCGGCGGCCAGGGCATCGGATACGGCGTGCCATCCGGGGAAGGCGGGCAGCAACGCGGGATGGGTGTTCAGGATCCGCCCGCCAAAGGCGGCATGGACCGCCTGGCCGAGCACCGTGCCGAAACCGGCCATCACCACCACCTCGATGTTCGCGTCCCTCAGGACCGAGGTGATCGAGCGGGTGTACCCCTCGCGATCGAAGGACGGAGCGAATCCCCCGAACTCCGACCGATCGACCAGCACTGCCGGGATGCCGGCATCGGACGCGACCTGAAGGGCGCGACACCTCCGGTCGGCCACCACCAATCGGACCGGGAGGTCGGCGGCGATGATCGCCTCGAGGATGGTGCCGCTGCCAGAAGCGAGGACGGCGATCCGAACCGTCGAGGAAGTGTCAGGAGAAGCGCCGGGGCCCACGGGCGCACGCTACCAGCGGCGATCCCACGCGATCCCACGCGATCCCACGCCAGCCCGAGCCCCACCGGCCGCGGCCGGAGAGCTGGCGCTAGTGTCGGTGCCAGCGATACCCGAGCGACGTAGCCCAACCGGCCTGCCACCGGTACGGGTCTTACGTCGCTCGGTCCCCCTGCCCAGGGAATGCCCCTCGTACCGGTTCTATCGGCACCGATTCGGGACTTCCGAAGCGAAAGTTTCAGCTGCCCGGCAGTTCGAGCGAGCGGATCAGCGACTCGTCGAACCCGGCCAGCGAGGCAAGCGTCCGGTCGCAGAAACCCCAGCGGGGGGAGTCGATGGCCGCAGGCTCGGGAACCGCGACGACCCGCATTCGGGCGGCCTTGGCCGACAACGCGCCGTTGAACGAGTCTTCGACGGCAAGGCAGCCGAGCGGATCGACGCCCAACCTCTGCGCCGTCGACAGGTACGCCCCGGGATGGGGCTTGCCCAGCGGCTCCCACTCGGCCGTGTGCCACACCGAGACGTCGAGCCCGATCCCGAGGGCCCGAAGAGCCGCTTCGATCACCACCGCATAGGAGCCGGAGCACACGGCCACCGGCAACGACAGCCGGACGCACAGGGCTACAGCCTCCAGGGCGCCGGGCATGGGGGCGCCCGACGCACCGACCAACTCCGCCACCCGGGCCGTGATCGCCCGCTCCACCTCGGTCGGGCCCATCCCGCTCCACGGGGAGCGGTCCCACCAGTGCCGGACGGCGTCATCGATCCGGAGTCCCATGGTCTGGCGGCACTCCGCCTCCGACAGGTGGAGCCCGAGCGAGCCGAACACCTCGGTCTCGGCCTGGCGCCAGAACGGCTCCGAGTCGATGAGCAGGCCGTCGAGGTCGAAGATGACCGCGACGATAGGCTTGCCGCCCAAGGCGTCCGCCGAGGGAAGAGGCGCGCTCAGCCGAGCTTCCGGACGATGTCGACCATTGCCTCGCCGGCCTCGGTCGGGTTGAGGGCAACGGTGACGCCGGCGGCGGCCAGGGCGTCCATCTTTGCCTGGGCGGTGCCCTTGGAGCCGGAGATGATGGCGCCGGCATGGCCCATCTTCCGCCCCGGGGGCGCAGTCACCCCGGCGACGTAGGAGACGACCGGCTTGGCCACCGAGGTGGCGATGAACTCGGCGGCCTCTTCTTCGGCGGACCCGCCGATCTCCCCGATCATCATGATGGCCCGGGTGTCCGGGTCGGCCTCGAATGCCCCGAGGCAGTCGATGAAGCTGGTACCGGGCACGGGGTCGCCGCCGATACCCACACAGGTGGTCTGTCCGACCCCCTGCTGGGAGAGCTCATGGAGGGCCTGGTAGGTCAGCGTGCCCGAGCGGCTGACGATCCCGACCGGGCCCCCGGGCAGGGCGATGTCCCCTGACGTGATGCCGATGTTGCACCTGCCCGGCGAGATGATCCCCGGGCAGTTGGGCCCGAGCAGCCGGGTACCGGCGAACTCTCGGACCAGCCGGTTGTAGGCCAGGGCCTCGTCCTGGGCAGGGATGCCCTCGGTGATGCACACCACGAAGGGCACGCCGGCGGCGGCGGCCTCGATGATCGCGTCGGCTGCGAACTTGGGCGGGACCGAGATGAACGAGGCGTTGGCTCCGGTGGCCTCGACCGCTTCGGCCACGGTGGCGAAGATCGGAATGCCCTCGATCTCCTCACCACCGCGCTTGGGATTGGTTCCGGCGACCACGTGGGTGCCGTAGGCCCGGTTGCGGAGCCCGTGGTACAAGCCCTGACTGGTGGGGCTGATGCCCTGGACAACGACCTTGGTGTTCTCGTCCACGAAAATGCTCACGACTGGCCTCCAGCAAGTGCGACCGCACGGCGTGCGGCATCGAGCATGGTCGGCTCGGCGACCAGGCGATCGGATAGGTGGTCGGCCAGAATCTCCCGGCCCGCTATGGCGTTGGTGCCGTCCAACCGCAAGACGATGGGCGAGCTGATGTGCACCCGTTCGAGGGCCTCCAACACTCCGTTGGCCACCTCGTCGACCCGGGTGATGCCACCGAAGATGTTGACAAGTATGGAGCGGACTGCCGGGTCCGAGTTGATCACCTCGAGGGCTGCTGCCATCACGTCGGCATTGGCCCCGCCGCCGATGTCGAGGAAGTTGGCCGCCGAACCACCGCACTGGTTGACCACGTCGAGTGTGCTCATTGCCAGGCCTGCGCCGTTGGCGATGATCCCGACCGATCCGTCGAGCCCGATGTAGTTGAGCCCCCGCTCCTTGGCACGGGTCTCCCGCTCGTCCTCGACGTCGCTGCCGGCGAACTCGTCCCATTCGGGATGCCGGTAGGCGGCGTTGTCGTCGAGGGTCACCTTGGCATCGAGCGCGTGGACCCTGCCATCGGGAGTGAGGATCAACGGGTTGATCTCTGCCAGGTCGCAGTCGCCCTCGGTGTAGCAGGTGTACAGCTTGACCAGGAGCTCGGCCGTCTGGGCCCGGGCTGGTTCGTCGAGGCCGGCCCGGTCGACCCAAGAACGCGCCGTGTCGAGGCTGAGCCCGTCGACCGGGTCGATGTGGATGAGGGCGATGGCATCGGGATTGGTGACGGCCACCTCCTCGATCTCCACGCCACCCTCGGCCGACAGCATGCCCAAATGCTTCTTCGCGCTGCGGTCCAGGGTGAAGCTGGCGTAGTACTCGCGCTCGATGTCCGAGGCGTGCTCGACCCACAGCCGCTTCACCACATGGCCCTTGATGTCGAGGCCGAGGATGTTGCCGGCGTGGGTGCGCACCTCGTCGGCGTCGTTGGCGAGCTTGACGCCACCCGCCTTACCTCGGCCCCCGACCTTCACTTGAGCCTTGACCACCACCGGGTAGCCCGACTCCTCGGCCTGTGCGACGGCTTGGTCCACGGTGTCGGCCACCCCACCCTTGGAGATGGGGATTCCGAAACGGGCGAAGTACTGCTTACCCTGGTACTCGAAAAGATCCACCGGATCAGTTCCTCTCTATTCCTATGTTGTGCTCTGTATTCCTACGGTTGTGCGGCCCGTGGGGGCCGCGTGCTTCATTCGGTTACTGCCTGTGGATGTGCGCCCTCCCCGGTAGCGCGGGGAACGCCGGCGAACACGCACGACGACACCGGCTGCAGTCGTCCTGGTGGCGTTCGGCGCTCCGAAGGCCGCAGTCGACAGGCACCACCGACGGAGCTCGCGGGAAGGGTCAGTCGTTCACTCCGCTCTCGCGCTCGTCGAGGGCGGCGCCGAGCCATGCGCCGATCGCAGGCAACGGGGCGCCGGGGGTGAATACCTCGGCCACGCCCAGGTCCTTGAGCACCGGGATATCGGCCCCGGGAATGATCCCCCCGACCAGGACCAGGACATCACCGCGGCCGCGCTCGCGCAGCCCTTCGATGACCCGGGGGACCAGGGTCAGGTGGGCGCCGGACAGGAGCGAAAGCCCTACCGCATCGGCGTCCTCTTGGATGACCGCCTGGACCACCTGGTCGGGGGTCTGATGGAGTCCGGTGTAGATGACCTCGAACCCGGCATCGCGCAGGGCTCGGGCGATGACCTTGGCGCCGCGATCGTGCCCGTCCAGTCCGGGTTTGGCCACAACCACTCGATAGGGGCGCTTCACGGGTGCAGATACTAAGCGCTGACGAACCGTCAGGCCCACCCGAGACCCCGCACACGACGACTGCCCGGCCGATGAGTCCACTCCTCGGCCGGTGAAGCCCTACCCTTAGGGGGTCTGTGGGCCGCTCCGTACCGGCACCCACAGCATCGATCTACGACGCAGGGGACGACTTGACCACTTCGGCTGAAACTGTGGACAGACCAGACGAACACGCTGCCCAGCCCTCGGCGGCGGCCGGGCAAGCCCTCGCCAGGGGACTCGTCCGCCTGTCCCGTCCGCGCCAGTGGATCAAGAACCTGCTCGTCTTCGTGGCACCGGGGGCGGCCGGGGTGCTGCTCCACTGGACCGTCCTCTGGCACAGCGCCGCCGCCTTCGGCATCTTCTGCATGGCCGCCTCGGGCACCTACTTCCTCAATGACGCCATCGATGCGAAGGCCGACCGCAACCACCCCACCAAGCGGTACCGGCCGGTTGCCGCGGGGGTGGTCGCCGTCCCGCTCGCCATCTCGATCGGAATGGGCCTGCTGGTGGTCTCGACAGGGCTGGCCGTGCTGTTGGCCGGCTGGCACCTGGGCGTGGTCATGGCGCTCTACGGTCTGATCAACATCGTGTACTCCCTGGGTCTCAAGAACGAGGCGATCCTCGACCTGGCCGCGGTCAGCGCCGGCTTCGTCCTGCGGGCGGTGGCCGGCGGCGTCGCCACGGGAGTCGCCCTATCCAACTGGTTCATCATCGTGGCCTCGTTCGGCTCGCTGCTGATCGTGACCGGCAAGCGGTCGGGCGAGAAGCAGCTCCTCGCCGAGAGCCAGGCCGATGATGGCGCCATCCGCCAGACCCTGGGCCTCTACACACCCACGTTCCTGAGGTCGGTGCGGACCCTGTCGGCCGCGGTCACGGTGACCGCCTACTGCCTGTGGGCGTTCGAGCGGGCCAGCCAAGTGCACCCCGGGCACGACCCCGTCTGGTTCCAACTGACCATCGTGCCGTTCGTGATCGCCCTGCTCCACGTGTTGCGCCTCCTCGATTCGGGTGCCGGGGCGGCCCCCGAGGAGCTGGCCATCCGCGACCACAGGCTCCAGATCTACGGTCTGTGCTGGGTCGCCCTGTTCGCCATCGGCGCCTACGCCCGGTGAGCGCGCCGCTCGGGCGCCGGGGCCTTCTCACCGGATGGGGTCGGACTGCCCCGACCGCGGCCGACGTGGTGCATGCCGTCGACCCCGACATCGTCGGCCGCGCCATCGAAGAGGCCGCCGCCTCGCAATCGGCAGGGGGTCGGGGCATCATCGCCCGGGGATTGGGTCGCAGCTACGGCGACGCCGCCCAGAACGCCGGCGGTACCGTCGTGGACGCCACCTGGCTGGACGCCATCCACAAGGTGGACGTCGCCTCCGGGGTGGTGACCGTGGCCGCCGGGGTCAGCCTGCAGACGCTGATGGAACGGCTGGTGCCTCTTGGCTGGTTCGTACCGGTGACCCCGGGCACCAGGCTGGTGACCGTCGGCGGGGCCATCGCCGCCGACATACACGGGAAGAACCACCACATCGACGGCAGCTTCTGCTCCCACGTCCTCGAGATGACCCTGGTCACACCCGGCGGGACGGTCACCCTCTCGCCTGCGTCCGATCCGGACCTCTTTTGGGCCACGGCCGGCGGCATGGGCCTCACCGGGGTCATCACCGCCGCCACCATCCAGATGATCCCGGTCGAGACCAGCTACATGTTGGTCGACACCGAGCGGGCACCCGACCTCGACAGCGTGATGGACAAGATGCTCACCGGTGACGACGCGTACCGATACTCGGTGGCGTGGATCGACTGCCAGTCGACCGGCCGCCGCCTGGGCCGGTCAGTGCTGACCCGCGGAGACCATGCCCGAACCGAGGATCTCCCCGAACGCCTCCGGGGGCCACCGGACCGAGGCCGGGCCTTCGTGCCCCGCACCCTGGTCCGAGTCCCGTTCACCCCGCCCAGCGGGCTCCTCAATCCGCTCACCGTGGGGGCGTTCAACGAGTTCTGGTTCCGCAAGGCCCCCGCCCACCAAGTGGCCAAACCCCACCACATGGCCGGCTTCTTCCATCCGCTCGACGGCGTCGGGGAGTGGAACCGCCTGTACGGCAGCAAGGGGTTCCTCCAGTACCAATTCGTGGTCCCTGACGAGCATGGGGAGACCGTGCGCAAGGTCATCGAGCGACTGACCACGGTGAAGTTGGCGTCGTTTCTGGCGGTACTCAAGCGCTTCGGACCCGGAGACCCCGGTCCGCTCTCCTTCCCGATGCCGGGCTGGACACTGGCCCTCGATCTCCCGATCGGCTACCACGCCCTGGACGAGCTGCTCGACGCCCTGGACGAGCAGGTGGTGTCCGCCGGTGGCCGGGTGTACCTGGCCAAGGACTCGCGCGTGGCCCCGGCAACATTTCGGACCATGTACCCCCGGGTCGACGAGTGGATCGCCGTGCGGAACCGGGTCGACCCCCACGGAGTGCTCCGATCCGACCTCGGGCGACGGCTGGGCCTGTGTTCCGACCGGTCGGCGCCGTCCACATCCGACGGGCGGTCCCGACGGAGGACGAGCAGGCCGGCGGGGACGAAGCGGGTCGCCCCCAAGCGGGGTGGCGGGGCTCCCTCCCCCGCCAAGACCACCTCTACGACCCGCAGGACCGACACGACCTCTACGACCCGCACGACCGACACGGCCGGTACGGCCCGCACGGCCACCCCACCAGAACGGACAGGAACATGATCGATGCAATAGGACGGCCCCAGTCGGTGCTCGTGCTCGGAGGATCCTCCGAGCTCGCCCAGGCCATCGTGGCCAAGTTGGTTCCGGCCCGGTGCCGGACCGTGGTGCTGGCCGGGCGCGAGAGCGAGCGGCTGTCCGAGGCCGCCGAGCGGGCGAGGGCCGCCGGCGCCGACGTGGCCGAGACGGTCGCGTTCGACACCACGGACATCGAACACCACCTCGCCTTCGTCGACCAGGTCTTCGATCGGTTCGGCGATTTCGACCTGGTCATCGCCGCAGCCGGGGTGCTCGGCACCCAGGGCGTCCTCGAGCGTGATCCGGTGGCCACCGCCTCCCTGCTCACCACCAACTTCACGGGATTGGCCGCGGCCATGGTGGCGGTGGCCGGGCGCCTACGGCATCAGGGACACGGTCGCCTGATCGTCCTGTCCTCGGTGGCCGGGCTCCGCGCTCGCAAGGTCAACTTCGTCTACGGATCCTCCAAGGCTGGGCTGGACGCCTTCGCCCAAGGGTTGGGGGACTCCCTGGTGGGAACCGGCGTCAGCGTGATGATCGTGCGCCCCGGGTTCGTGGTCGGCCGGATGACCGAGGGAATGACGCCGGCCCCGTTCTCGACCACCCCCGACGCCGTGGCCGATGCGGTGGTCAAGGGCATCGAATCGGGCGCCGGCGTCGTCTACGTGCCCTCCGTGCTCCGCTGGGTGTTCGCGGTGATGCGCCAGCTCCCCCAGCTGGTCTGGCGGCGGATGCCCGGCTGAGCAGTGCGCCGGGGGCGGTCGCCACGGAGGGTCGGCTACTCGGCCAGGGTGGCGGCGTAGTCGGGCACGTAGGTGTAGAGGTCGCGGGGAGGACGCTGATAGGTGTCGTCCTTGACCCGCTTGGGCAGCTTGAGACGCGACAGATCGACGGCCTGGTACGGCACCTGGCCCAGTAGGTGGGCGATGCAGTTGAGCCGGGCAGCGCGCTTGTCCTCGGCGTCCACCACGTACCAGGGCGACTCGGGGGTGTCGGTGTGGAGGAACATCGCGTCCTTGGCCCTCGAGTAGTCCGACCACCGCTGACGGGCCTCGAGATCGATCGTACTCAGCTTCCAGCGTGCCAGGGGATCGTTGAGCCGGCTCTGGAACCGGCGCTCCTGCTCATCGTCGCTCACCGAAAACCAGTACTTGACGAGAACGATCCCATCGTCGATCAACTGGTGCTCGAACACCGGGCACTGCTGGAGGAACCGGTGGTACTGCTCGGAGGTGCAGTACCCCATGACGTGCTCGACGCCGGCCCGGTTGTACCAACTTCGATCGAAAAGGGCCAGCTCACCCGCAGCGGGGAGTTGGCTGACGTACCGCTGGAAGTACCACTGGCTCTGCTCCCGTTCGGTCGGGGACGGCAAGGCCACGATGCGGCACACCCTGGGGCTGAGGTACTCGGCGATCCTCTTGACGACCCCGCCTTTGCCGGCTGCGTCCCGGCCCTCGAAGACGACCACCACGCGGGCACCGGTCTCGCGGATCCACTCGGCCATGGTGGTCAGATCGGCCTGAAGCTTGAGGAGCTCGGCCTCGTACCTCGCCTTCGGCATTCGACGCCCCATGGGCTCTCCCCCTTGCCGCATCCGCCCGGCATGGCCTGACGGGCCTGCCAGTACGACCATCGCGTGGCCGAGCTCAGCCCACTTTAGATCGGGGTTTCGGCGCCGGGACCGTGCGAGCCGACATGGTGAAGAAGTCGCGAGCGGATGGGGCGAAGTAGCGACTGGGGGAACTCGATTCGTCGTAGGTGAGCTTGGTGCCACTGGCCGCAGACGCGGGCTGCCCGGTGGGGGGGTCGAAGCTGAAGAAGTTGACCCAGGCGGTGTTGATGTCCATCTCCATCGCCCGCAGCGCGCCGGCCCGGGTCAGCACGTTGGCCAGATCGACGATGGACAGCCCTGAGCCGCCGACGTAGACCAGCGCACCGCTCGCGGTGACGCCGAGTCCCGAGCGCCACACCTGCACCCGGCCGCCGAGCGTGGCACCCCACTGGTAGTTGTCATTGGCATTGAGGCCGGGGACGGGCTGGCCGTGGTCGACGATGAGCGCGAGGTTCTGGCGGACTGCCACCACAGAAGGGGTCATCCCCACGTCGACTCCCCAGGCCCCGATGGTCGGTGTCCCGTCGTTGGTGATCACCAACGACGCCTGACCGGCCCTGAGTGGGATGGCGGTGATGCCGTCTGCGTAGAAGCCGCCGTTGGCGTCCTGCATCCGGAAGCCCGAGTTGAAGGCCGCGGCCAGCGTGTCGAGAGCGGGTCCGGTGATCGGCGCCATGTTGGCCCAGGTCTGGCCGGTACCGGGGATCGAGGAGCCCTCGTACAGGTTCGCGCCGAGCAGCTTGGTGTCCATCCATGCCACCCCGGTGACCAGGCTGGTGTTGACCGCGTTGGGACGCAGGTAGGCCGCGTACATGGCGGGGATCCCGCCCACGGTACGGCCGATCGGATGCCACTGTCCCTCACCGGGGGTAGGAGTGGAGACGAAGGGAACGATGGCAACGGGGACCGCCAGGTGGGCGGGTCCCGATGGAACGGTGGTCGTGCTGCGGGCCGGGGCCGGTATGGCTCCGGTGGCCGGCTTCCCCCCCTTGGGAGGGGCGTTCCAGGTGTACCAGGTGTTCTCCGCCCAGGTCACCACGGGTCCGCCGCCGTGATCGCGGACCCACTCGGTCAGACGGGCCCCGACGGTGTTCCCCAGTGCGGGGTTGATTGCCGCCGATCCGAGCGAGACCCATAGCGGCGTGAGGAGCAATAGCACCACAAGTGCGACCGTCGACTTCGGATGGCGCCCGAACGGGGTCGCGCGACGCCGGATCTTCTCGCGCCGCCGGGCCTTCCGTTCGCGCCGTGTCGCACGGGGCAGCGCGTGGGCGTGGCGAGGGCCCTCGGCACCCCGATCGGTCGGGGTGGTGACAACCAGCGGGACGCCGCCGGGAGGTCGGACCCGGCCGTCCACCGACTTGCCACCATCGGCAGCCGCCGGACCGGCGTGCTCAGAGATCGACTCGGGACCAGGCGCGGGCGCCATGTCATCCTGATCGAAAATGATGTTGCCTCCCAAGGCGCTCTCCGAGCCTCTTTCCGCTATCCACCGCTTTTGCGATGCCGACAAACCCGGCCGACGGGTCCCTTCCGCCCAGCTTCGCCCACCTGCAGTAACGCACGTGGAGCTGACGATCCGATGAACAGAGCGGCGGGGGACATTCCCCATCGGCCGGCTACCAGTTTTCCACGGGCAGGTACCCGGATGTGGGCACCCTGACCATCCGGACCGGCCGTCCCGGGCCGTTGCGGCGCCGCCTGGGGCGAATCCGGGCGAATCCGGGCGTTTCGGCGGGTCAGGCCCGCTTGACCGGGGCCATCCGGAGCAGCAACTTCTTACGTCCCACCGTGGCGAAACGGACTACCGCCTCGGCATCATCACCTGCTCCGCCGGTCTCGAGCACGGTACCCTCGCCCCACTGGCCGTGGACCACGCTATCCCCGACCGACAGTCCGAGGAGCTCGGCACCGCTGGAGGCCGGCGGCCGGCGGCGCCGACCGGACGCGTCGAACTCGCCGTCCGGCCGGGACACTCCACGGCCGAACACGCTCCGGCCGGGTGTTCCACCGTCGTCGCGGCGTGGGAACCGACCGCTCGATGCACCGGGGCCGCGCCCGACGGAGGAAGACCCCGAGCCCCACGTGCCGACGTCGGCGCCGACATCCCTGACCAGCTCCGCGGGGATCTCGTTGAGGAACCTGCTCGGGATGTTGCTGCTCGTGCTCCCCCACAGCATGCGGCTCCAGGCGTGGGAGAGGTAGAGGTGGCGCTCGGCCCTGGTGATGCCTACGTAACAGAGCCTCCGCTCCTCTTCGAGCTCCACCGGATCCCCGAGGGAGCGCAGGTGGGGGAAGATCCCGTCCTCCATACCGACCAGGAACACCGCGGGGAACTCGAGGCCTTTGGCGATGTGCATGGTCATCAACGAGACCTTGGTCCCGTCGCCGTCGAGCTGATCCGAATCGGACACCAGGGCCGCCGCCTCCAGAAACTCCGCGAGCGTGCGGTACTCCGCCGCCACGCCGACCAGCTCGTCCACGTTCTCCACCCGCCCGAGAGCCTCGATGGTCCCTTCGGAGAGCAGCTCACTCCGGTAGCCGGTCCGCTCGACGATGGCGGTCACCAGCTCGCCAGGGCCAAGTGTCCCCGCGCCGCCGGACATGCCGGCATCCGCGGACTCGCCCGGACCGATGGCATCGCCGTTCTCGTCGGACAGCGGTGGAACTGCCATCTGGGCTCGGAGGTCGTCGAGGAGGGCCGAGAGATCGACGAGGGATTCGCCCGCCCTGCCGCCCACCCCGGCATCGCCCGCCCGGGCGACGGCCTCTCCGAACGACACGCCCTGGCGCCCCGACCACCCGGCCAGTTTGGCCACCGAGGTCTCGCCGACACTCCGCTTGGGAACATTGACGATGCGGCGCCAGCTGACCTCGTCGTCGGGATTGACCAGCACCCGAAGGTAGGCCAGGACGTCCTTGACCTCCCGTCGGTCGTAGAACTTGGTGCCGCCCACCACCTTGTAGGGCACCTCGGCCCGCACCATGGCCTCTTCGAGGGCGCGGCTCTGGGCATTGGTCCGATAGAAGACGGCAACATCACCCCAGTGGAGACCCTGGTCCCCGCGGAGACGGACGATCTCGTGGGCGACCCACTCCGCCTCGTCGTGCTCGTCCTCCGCCCGGTAGCGGGTGATCCTCTCACCGTCCCCGCGGTCGGTCCACAGCGTCTTCGGCTTGCGTGAGACGTTGTTGGTGATCACCGCATTGGCCGCGTCGAGGATGGTCTGGGTGGATCGGAAGTTCTGGTCCAGGGTGACGGCGGTGGCGTCGGGGAACGCCTCCTCGAAGTCGAGGATGTTGGAGATGTCCGCACCCCTGAAGCGGTAGACCGACTGGTCGCTGTCCCCGACCACCACGATGTTCCGGTGCTCGTCGGCGAGCAGCACCGCCAACGCGTTCTGCACCGCGTTGGTGTCTTGGTACTCGTCGACCAATATGTGGGTGAACCGGTTCCGGTAGTGCTCGAGGATGTCGGGGTGCTGGCGGAACAGGCGCACCGTGTTGGCCAGCAGGTCGTCGAAGTCCATGGCATTGGCCGACAGCATCCGCTGCTGGTACAGGTCGAACACGTCGGCCACCCGCCGGTCGAAGATGGTGACGGCCGCGGCCCGGTACTCGACCGGGCCCTGTTGGCGCGACTTCGCCTGGCTGATCTGGCCCAAGATCGAGCGTGGGGACAGCTTCTTCGTGTCGAGGTCCAACTCGCGGCAGATGATCTCGATCAGCCGGCGCGAGTCGGCGTCGTCGTAGATCGTGAACGACCCTTTGTAGCCGAGCCGATCGCCGTGGGCCCGCAGGATGCGCACACAGGCGGAGTGGAAGGTGGACACCCACATGCGCCCGGCCCGGGGCCCGACCAGCTCGGCCACCCGCCTGCGCATCTCGTCGGCAGCCTTGTTGGTGAAGGTGATCGCCAGAATCTGCCAGGGCGCCGCGTCGCCGGAGGCGATCAGGTGGGCGATCCGCCGGGTCAGCACGCGGGTCTTCCCCGAGCCGGCTCCGGCCACGATCAGGAGCGGGCCACCGCGGTGCACCACCGACTCCCGTTGGGGGTCGGTCAGACCTTCGACCAACCCGTCCATGGTCACCGGCACGTGCCGTTCGGCTTCGCGGGGCGGGCCGAAGTGGGGCGGACTGCCGTCGGGGAGCCGCTCGGCGCTCCCTCCTCCTGAGGTCACTCCCACTCGATGGTTCCAGGAGGCTTGGAGGTGATGTCCAGAGCCACCCGGTTGACGCCGTCCACCTCGTTGATGATGCGAGAGGAGAGGCGCTCCAGCAAGTCGTAGGGCAGTCGGGCCCAATCGGCCGTCATCGCGTCGTCACTGGTGACGGCGCGGATGACGATCGGGTAGGCGTAGGTGCGCTCATCGCCCATCACGCCCACCGTGCGAACCGCGGGGAGGACGGCGAAGCTCTGCCACAGGTCGCGGTACAGGCCGGCACGGCGCACCTCCTCGATCACGATGGCGTCGGCAGCCCGCAGGATGTCGGCACGTTCCGGGGTCACCTCTCCTACGATGCGCACGGCCAGGCCAGGGCCGGGGAACGGTTGGCGCCACACGATGTCGTGGGGCAGGCCCAACTCCTCTCCCACTGCACGGACCTCGTCCTTGAATAACAGACGGAGCGGCTCGACCAGGTCGAAGGCGAGGTCGTCGGGCAGCCCGCCGACGTTGTGATGCGATTTGATGGTGGCCGCAGAGTCCGATCCGGACTCGATGACGTCCGGATAGAGCGTTCCCTGCACCAGGTAGCCGGCCGCCTCCGCGTCCGACCTACCGGTACCGTCCCCCCCGGGCGCCGAGGCCTCCCCGGCGACCAGGTCGCGGGCGACCTCCTCGAAGATGCGGATGAACAGCTCGCCGATGATCTTGCGCTTGGCCTCGGGGTCGGTCACCCCGGAAAGGGCCTCGAAGAACCGGTCTGCCGCCTTCACGTGGACCAGGTCGATGTGGAACTGTCGCCGGAAGGTCTCCTCGACCTGCTCGCTCTCGCCGGACCGCATCAGGCCGGTGTCGACGTAGACGCAGGTGAGCTGGTCGCCGATCGCCTTGTGGACCAGGGCGGCCGCCACCGCCGAGTCCACCCCGCCGGACAGTGCGCACAGCACGGGCGACGACCCGATCTGAGACCGGACCGCCCGCACCTGCGACTCGATGATCGAGGTGTGGGTCCACGACGGCGGGCAGTGGCAGACGTCGTAGAGGAACCGCTCGAGCAGGTCGCGGCCCCGCTCGGTGTGTGCCACCTCGGGGTGGAACTGCACTCCGTAGACGGCCCGCTCGGCGTGATGCAGGGCGGCTACCGGCGCATCGGGGCTCGACGCGGTGGCTACGAAACCTTCGGGCACCGCGGTGATCGCGTCACCGTGGCTCATCCAGACCTCGGCGTCCTCTGGCCAGTCGACGAACAGGGGTGAGCCACCGGTGAGGGTCAGCGGCGTGCGCCCGTACTCGCCCCGTCCCGTGCGTGATACCTCGCCTCCCAATTGCCGGGTCAGCAGCTGGGCGCCATAGCAGATCCCGAGGATGGGGACGCCGGTGTCGTAGATGGCGGGATCGACCATGGGGGCCGGCAGCTCATTGACCGACTTCGGGCCCCCCGACAGGATGATACCCGAAGGCCGGCGGGCCATCAGCTCCGCGGCGGTTGCGGAGTGGGGGACGATCTCCGAGTAGACGTGGGCCTCGCGCACCCGCCGGGCGATCAGCTGTGCGTACTGGGCACCGAAGTCGACGACCAGGACCGGACCCTCATTGGGGACGCCGGCAGCGGGAGGTGCCGGGCTCAATGGCCCATGCCGACACCCTGCGAGCGCTGCAGGTCCTTGCCCTCGGTCTGCAGGGCCGGGGCCACCATCACCTCGGCCTTCTGGAACTCCTTGACCGTCTGGTACCCACAGGTGGCCATGGCGGTGCGCAGGGCCCCGAACAGGTTCATCCGACCGTCGTTCTCGTGGGCGGGCCCGAGGAGGATCTCCTGCAGCGTGCCCCTGGTGGTGGTCTGGACCCGTGCGCCCCGGGGCAGCGTGGGATGGAACGTGGCCATGCCCCAGTGGTAGCCACGGGCCGGGGCCTCCACCGCAGAGGAGAGCGGCGAGCCCAGCATCACCGCGTCCGCCCCGCAGGCCACCGCCTTGGCGACGTCCCCGCCCTTGGACATGCCGCCGTCGGCGATCACGTGGCAGTAGACGCCCGTCTCGTCGAGGTGCCGCATGCGCGCACCGGCCACGTCGGCGATGGCCGTGGCCTGGGGGACACCGATGCCCAGCACCCCTCGGGTGGTGCAGGCGTTGCCCGGGCCGACCCCCACCAGCACACCCACCGCGCCGGTGCGCATCAGATGGAGGCCCGCCTGATACGAGGCACAGCCGCCCACGATCACCGGGATCTCGAACTCGCGGATGAAGCGCTTGAGGTTGAGCGGTTCGGCAGTCTTCGACACATGCTCGGCGGAGACCACCGTCCCCTGGATGACCAGCAGGTCGAGCTCGGCGGCCAGGACGGCCGGGGCGAAGATCTCGGTCTTCTGCGGTGTCACCGAGGCGGCCGTGGTGATGCCGGCCGCCTTCATCTCCCTGATCCGCTCCGTGACCAGTTCCAACCTGACCGGCTCGGCATACATCTGCTGCATCCGGGACGTGGCCTTGTCGGCCGGAAGGTCCCTGATCTCGTCGAACAGGGTGGACGGATCCTCGTAACGGGTCCAGAGGCCCTCGAGGTTGAGGACCGCCAGGCCTCCGAGGCGGCCGATCTCGACGGCTGTCGATGGGCTCACCACCCCGTCCATGGCCGATGCCATCAAGGGGAGGTCGAAGCGGTAGGCGTCGATCTCCCAACTGATGTCGACATCTTCGGGGTCGCGGGTCCGGCGGCTCGGGACGATGGCGATGTCGTCGAACCCATAGGCCCTCCGGCCCGACTTGAAGATGCCAATCTCTAGCTCAGCCACGTGAACGTCCTCCGGACCATGATCGCAGTTGTCCCAACCTCCAATCGGTGGCAACCCCGAACACCGCGCCGACCGAATGCACCCACGATACCGCCTGGACACCGGACCCCCATCCTCGCCCGTGGACGACCGGACCGCCCCGGCGGCCGCCGCCGGAGGTCGGGCCCACCGACCTCAGCGAGACCGGAGCGACCCGGGGACGCTCACTCTCAGCACCAGGCAGATCAACTCCACCAGCGTGCGGGCCGTCGCCCCCCACACCGTCTCGCCGGCCACCTCGAAGAACCACACGGGGAACTCCCCGTCCGGATGCGCAGGGAGACCCGGGCGACCCGGAACCGTCCACCACTCCTCGTGGTACACGTGCTCCGCCACCAATTCGCTGAGGGCGACGTCGAAGACCCGGTCCACCTCGTCGGGGTTGGCCTCCAATGCAGGGCGCGCCTCCAAGGTGGCCACCACCGGGGTCATCACCGTGTTCGACGACACCGTGGGCATGGCGGTGAGGGCGGCGATCACCGTCACCAGCCCGGGGTCGAGGGCGACCTCCTCGTGGGCCTCACGGAGCGCGCCGGCGACGATCCCTTCGCCGGGGTCGAGCCGACCCCCCGGAAACGCCACCTCCCCCTTGTGGGACCGGAGCCGATCCGACCGGACGGTGAGGATGACCCGGGTCTCGCCGTCCTGTTCGAAGAGCGGGACCAGCACTGCGGCGGGACGCCCGTCGACGATCTGGCCGGACAGCGAACGCCACGGCCGGCGGCTCCCGTCCACACCCTGGAGGGCGCTCATCGAGCGGTCGTCGGACAGGGCCCGTCGGACTCGATCGAAAGTGATGCCGCGCCTGTCCTCCACCGGCAGGTGGGCCCAGGGAGCGGGCCGGCCGGCGCGACTGAGCGGGGGCCTGGGTATGGCCCTCCTCGCTGTGGGGACCGGTGCATCCGAGGTGTTCATGGAGGAGACCAGGCTAGGGCGAACCGGGGTCACCCCCACCGCTGCCTCCGGTGCGCACGTTCCGACCCGGGGCTGCCGCCGGTGGGTCCGCCGGCAGAACGCAGCTCCCAGGACCACGAGCGGGTCTCCCCGTCCCCCGGAGCGACGGTTCGGTAGCATTTGGGAGTGCGTGGGCCGCACGACGAAGCGCCCGCTGGCCGCCATAACGAGGAGGAGGCACATGGTCGATGCGAGCGGGGCCCAGTCCGCAGCCTCTCAGTTCCCCATCACCACCGCCCTCGAGTTCCCCGAGTGGTCGATCGACCGCAGCCTCGGCATGGTGTTCGGCGTCGTGGTCCGGTCGATGGGTGCCGCCAAGGGATTCACCGCCTCGTTCCGGGCCCTGGCCGGTGGTGAGGTGAAGCAGTACACCAAGCTGGTCGAGGACAGCCGACGCCACGCCCTCGACCGCATGATCGAGAACGCCCGTATTCAAGGAGCCAACGCCATCGTCTCCATGCGGTTCGACTCCTCGGAGATCGGACAGGGCCTCACCGAGATCGTCGCCTACGGCACCGCCGTGGTCGTCGGGACTCGCACCTGATGGCAGCGGGCCCCGGTTACCGCCTGGTCCGTCCACCGTGTTGATCCTCGCGTTGGTCGGCGTTGCCGTCGTGGTGGCGGTCATCATCAGCCTCTTCGTCAGGCGCCATGGCGAGTCGCCCGATCCCCAACCGGGTTGGACGCCGACCGACGAGGTGTTCAAGGACCCGGGCACCGACCGGATGATGCGGGTGTGGGTCGACGCCGCGGGCGAGCGCCACTACGTTCCCGAAGTCGGTCACTGACCGGGCCGAACCGCCCGAGGTCCGCGCCGCCGCCAGAACCTCGGGCCGGACAGCAGACCGGCCGGGCCCCAGGGCCCGACCGGTTCACACTACGGATTGCGCCATTGAGGCGCGCCTGACCCCGTGAAGGGTCAGAGCGGACCTACATCATGCCGCCCATACCACCCATGCCACCCATGCCGCCGCCCATGGCGGCAGCAGCGGCAGCGGCAGCGGCGGGATCGGACCGTTCCGGCTTGTCGGCCACCAGCGCTTCGGTGGTCAACAGCAGCCCGGCGATCGATGCCGCATTCTGGAGCGCGGAGCGGGTGACCTTGGCCGGGTCGATGACGCCCGCCTTGACCAGGTCCTCGAGCTCGCCGGTGGCGGCGTTGAGGCCGACGGATCCTTTTTTGGCCTCGACCTCTCGTACGAAGACGGTGCCCTCGAGGCCGGCATTGTTGGCGATGGCCTCGAGCGGAGCTGCCAGCGCCTTGAGCACGACGGACGCTCCGGTGGCCTCGTCCCCGGTGAGGGAGTCGACGACGG
>JADGOE010000080.1 GCA_017883135.1 Acidimicrobiales bacterium | reverse complement strand
GCCGGGGCACCGGGTGGATGTCCTCGCTGTACGGCATTCCGGCCAAGGCGTTCGAGCGCCACCTGATCGCCGGGAGCGCCGCCGAGGTGGCCGAGGTCGTCGTCGGCTTTCGCCGGGCAGGGGCCGAGCACGTCACGGTGTACGTCACCGCCGACCAACCGTTGGAGCAGTTCGAGCGCCTGATGTCCGCCCTGCCGGCGGCGCCGGCAGGCACGACCCGAGGATAACGAGGACACCATGGATCGCACCGCACACATCGTGGGCTCCGCCCTCACGCCGATGAACCGGCGGGACCGCACCGCCGAGGAGATGGCCCACCAGGTGGTGGCCGAGGCCCTCGCGGAGGCCGGTGTCGACCCGGCCGAGGTCAACCTGGTGGTGTTCGGCAATGCCACCGCAGGGCGGCTGCTCGACCAGGGCTGCATCCGCGGTCAGGTCTTCCTCGGACAGGCCGGCCTACGAAATGCCGGGATCATCAACGTGGACAACTCGTGTGCGGGAGGGTCCTCCGCACTGCACCTGGCCGCCCTGGCCACCCAGGGCGGCACCCGCACCGTGCTGGCCGTCGGCGTGGAGAAGATGTGGACCGGCGACCGCAGGGAGACGCTGGCGGGCATCGAGGACGGGGTCCCACTGGTCGACCGCACCTACCTGCACGCCGAGTTGGAGAATCCCTCCGGCTCGGTGTTGATGGCACTCAACGCATCGTGGGCGATCAGCCTGATGGAAGAGCGCGGTGCCACCGTCGAGCAGTTCGCCGCCACCGCGGTCAAGGCCCGCCGCCACGGTGCCCTCAACCCCACGGCCCAGTTCCAACAGGAGGTGACCGCGGACGAGGTGCTCGAGTCCCACGCCATCGTGTGGCCCCTGACCCGCCTGATGTGCTCGTCGTTCACCGACGGTGCTGCTGCCGTCGTGCTGTCGGCGACACCGGCGCCAGGGGCTCCGAGGATCCGTGCCAGCACCGTCCGTTCGGGCAACGGCGACATCGACTACCACGAGCGCCTGGCCGAAACCGCAGCGGCGGCATGGGAAGAGGCCGGCATCGACCCGTTGGACGTGGACCTGGTCGAGCTACACGACGCGACCAGCGCCGAGGAGCTCTACGCCCTCGAGTCTCTCGGCTTCTTCAAGCCGGGGGACGCCGGACCGGCCACCGTCGCCGGCGCCACCTCCATCGGCGGCAAGGGGGTGACGGTCAACACCAGCGGGGGCCTGCTCGCACGGGGCCACCCCCTCGGTGCCACCGGCATCGCCCAAGTGGTGGAGCTCGCCGCCCAGCTGCGGGACGAGGCCGGTCCCCGCCAGGTGGAGGGTGCCCGATTGGCGGTGGCTGCCAACACCGGTGGCATGATCGGTTCTCATGCAGGGTGTACAGATGCCGCGTTCATCGGAATCCACGTGCTCGAGGCGGGCTGATCGATGAAGACCACCCGCGGAGGCATCATCACGGGTTGGGGCATCGCAGTGCCCGACAAGGTGGTGACCAACGACGACCTGTCGGTGACCATGGACACCAGCGACGCCTGGATCACCGAGCGGACCGGCATCCGCGAGCGGCGGATCGGCGGCACCACCTCCCAACTGGCCATCGACGCCGGCCTGGCCGCCCTGGCCAAGGCCGGGCGGCGGCCCGACGAGATCGACGCGGTCATTCTGGCCACGACCACCCCCGACCAGATCGTGCCCGGCACGTCGGCCACCGTGCAGGACGGGATCGGGATCCCCGGTGGCGCCTTCGACGTCAACGCCGCGTGCTCCGGCTTCGTCTACGCCTTGACCGTCGCCCATGGCCTGTTGGCCATCGGTGCCGAGCGCCTGTTGGTGATCGGCTCGGAGACCCTCAGCCGGATCACCGACTGGGACGACCGCTCGGTTGCCATCCTGGTCGGCGACGGAGCGGGCGCGGTGGTCCTCGAGGCGGTCGACGGCCCCGGCCAGCTGCTGTCGTGGAAGCTGGGCGCCGACGGTTCGCTGCGTCACCTGCTCAAGTGCGACCACGGCGGCTATCTCTACATGGACGGCAAAGAGATCTTCCGCAAGGCGGTGCGGGTGGTGGTCGAGTCGGCCGAACAAGCCATCGCCGAAGCCGGCCTGACCCCGGACGACATCGATCTGATCGTCCCCCACCAGGCCAACCTTCGGATCATCTCCGCGGCCTGCCAGCGCCTCGGGATCCCCGAGGAGAAGGCCGTGGTGGTCATCGACCGCTACGGCAACACCTCCTCGGCGTCGATCCCCCTCGCCCTGGCCGACGGCCTCGACACCGACCGCCTCCACAAGGGCGACCATGTGCTGCTCACCGGGTTCGGCGGCGGCATGACCTGGGCCAGCGCCGTGCTGCGTTGGGGAGGTTGAGCCCGGGCGTGGCGCCTTCGTTGGTCGTACTGGCCGCCGGCATGGCCCGCCGCTACGGCGGGTGCAAGCCGTTGGCCCCCATCGGGCCCAACGGCGAGGCCGTCATCGACCTGCTGGTCAGCGACGCATTGGCGGCCGGGTTCGCTCGGATCGTGCTGGTGGTCCACCCCGAAACCGGACCGGCCATCCGCTACCACGTCGAACGCTGTTGGCCAGAAGCGGTCGACGTCGCCTTCGCCGAGCAGAAGCTTCCCCTCGGGACGGTGCACGCGGTGCTGGCCGCCCAGCAGTCCCTCGGTCGGGACCGGTCCTTTGCCGTCTCCAACGCCGACGACGTCTACGGTGAAGAGGCCATGGGCCAGCTGGCCCGCCAGCTTGCCTCCAGCGCCGACGAGCACGCGCTCGTCGGCTACCGGTTGGCCTCGACCATCGCCACCGGCGACCCAGTCACTCGGGGGATCTGCGAAGTGGATGCGGGCGGCTACCTGGCGGCACTGACCGAACGGCGCCAGGTCACCCGCGTCGACAAGGGCGAGATGTTCGATGCCAAGGACGGGCTCCAACCAGAGATGCTCTCGGGCGACCTGGCGACCTCGGTCAACCTGTGGGGATTCCAACCGGACATCTGGGACGTGCTCGAGGCGGCAATGGGCGCCTCGAGACTCGACGAAGAGGCCTTGCTCGCACAGGTCGCCGCTGGCGGCGAGGCACCCAAGGCAGAGGTGCTGCTTCCCGAAGTGGTGGCCACCATGGTGGCCGACGGGATCGGCCTGCCGGTCCGAGTCCTCACCACCGACGCCCAGATGATCGGGGTCACCCACGCCGCAGACCTGCCGGTGGTCAGCACCGAGCTGGCCCGCCAAGTCGCCTGCGGCACCCGGCCCGCCAGAGTGTGGACGGACCTGGGCTGAACGGAAGTCGGTGCTCTCGATCAAAGCCGAACTCGACGATCCACAGCTCACAGATCTTGCAGAGAGAGCCATTGCCACCGAAGTGCCCCTGTCAGCCAGTGGTCGCGACTCGTCAGTTTCGACAGCATCACGGTTTCACCAGCATGAGCAAGGAGAGGACCATTACTACTGCGATCACCAATCCCAGTCCGAAGCCGACAGCAAGTCTTGGCTGAAGGCGCCAGTGGCGGATGGGATTCTCAAACAACTGATAGGTCGCCACGGAAACAACAAAGGCGAGGACACCAAGCAGGAGTCTCACTCTCCAAGGCCCCACGGAACCGCCGGGGGTCTCTGCGGCAAGAACAAGGATCGGCCAATGCCATAGGTACAGCGAGTAAGAACGCTTCCCGAGCCAACTGCACGGTTGTAGTCCGAGGACGGACTCCACGCCACCCTTGGGTACTGCAACCCCGCCTGCGATGATCAACGCAGCACCTATTACTGGAACGGCCACCAGTGACCCCGGATATGGCGTCTTGAGATTGAAGGCGAATGCGGCAGACAGGATGGCTATCAGTCCTGCCCAAGTGGAAACGGCGGCCAGATGCTTCGGGATCTTTTTCAGCCAAGTGGTGCCAATGGTGATCAGAGCCCCGAGGGCCAACTCCCACGCACGGGTGAACGGCGACAAGTACGCAATCCGTGGGGCCGACGCAGTATGAACAATCGACAGCCAATACGACGTGACGACTACAACGCCGAGGGCGACAGCCAAGCGCTGTCGGAACGTCAGGGCTCCCTTTGCCTTGGCTGCCAGCAAGAACACTGTGGGATAGATGACGTAGAACTGCTCCTCCACGGAAAGCGACCAGAAGTTACCTAGGGAAGAAAGCGGATTGGCGCCGACAGCCTCAAAGTGGAAGTTGGCGACGAAGGCTGCCGCCCAACGACCGTCGTCAGCAGTGTTGAAACCGGACGTCGTGCCGACCAGAACATAGGTGGCGAAGACAGTCACCAGAATCACCAGCGTCGCCGCTGGAAGGATGCGACGAGAACGTCGAGCGTAGAAACCGAGGATCGATGTGCGACCGGTTTCCTCGTGCTCTCTCAGCAACAGGCCGGTAATGACAAACCCGGAAATCACAAAGAACACATCGACCCCGACGAAACCACCGGTCAATCGGGGAACCCCGTAGTGGAACAGCACTACGAGGAGAACTGCCACGGCTCGAAGACCTTCGACGTCTGGCCGGTAACGTCGATCGCCCGGAGCTGTACCCGCCTCTACGCCTGAGTCGAGAAGGCGTTGACCTTCGATCGACGTGTTCCGATCTGATATCTCCCCGCTGCTGTCGGGCACGTCGACCTCAGGTGCTTCCGTCGGAGGGTTCCGGGTCAAGTTGCGTGGCGGTTCCGGGGGCTGGGAGGTGTTCGTCGGCCACATGGCGCATGACCACTTCGACGGCGGCGTCGGCGCCAAGGAACATCACTCCTGCCCAAACCAAGGCACTTGCCGCGCCGTACGCACTGGGCCAACCGCCATTCGGCGGGGCAGGCTTGACGCCCTGGCGGATGGTGATATAGCCGCCAGCCACGAAGACGCAACCGGCGGCGAGCAGGCCTAGCATCAGGCGTGCCTTGGGGACACGCAGCACGACGAAGGTGGCAATCGCGATCGCGACCCCGGTGAGTGGTGCCGCGATCAATCCGGCAGCCAGCCCGGTCAGCAATCCGATCACTAGTGCCATCGCAACCGAGACACTTCCCCCCACGGTTCCCGATGTTGAGTTCAGTTCGGGCTCGCCACTCTCCCCCGGTGCCTCGAGGCCCTCCATGCTCGTCTCAGGGTCAATCATGGGCTCAGCGGTGCGCGATCTGCGACCGATGCGCCGCCGCCGAAGCGGGAGGAAGGCCAACAGGAGGCAGGCGACGATCGCTGCCGCAGAGATGATCAGGACGATGTTCACCCGACTCTGGGGTGTCCATCGCAGCTCGGCGGTGACCGTTCCAGTGTGGACGGCAGAGCCCAGTGTGGCCGGATCGACCCGCCACCCGTTGGAGAAGCCATCGATCAGGACAGGAGGGCCGAGGTCATGGCCGGCGATGGTCGCTTGCCAACCGGCGTTGATGCTCTGTCCCATGACCAAGACGAACGGCGAGGATCCCGCGGTGACCCCCGAGACCGTCAAGTGAATTGAAGTCGGGCTCTGCTTCTTGATGGTCACCAGAGGCAGGCTTGTCGTGGGAGTCGGAGCTGGAAGCTGTCCGTCGGACAGGAGGGCTGCCGCTCCACCCCCAGGGGCCGAGGAGAGTGCCAGCTGATCGATGTTGATCCCCGCAGACGCTCCGGGCATCGACCGGAGTGTGTGATCGCCCGGGCCGAGGGCGATGCCACCGACGTCGGGCCCGCACAGCGTGACCGCAAGTGGCTCGCGGGCAAGTGCTGCAGCAGTCGTACCGTTCACTGATACCCAAATAGGGGATCCATCCACAGCAAGGAGGTCATCGCGGCACGATGAGGGAATGTCGACCGGATCAGGCTGTGCGGCCACGCCTGGTATGCCAACTTCGGCAATACCGATGGGCATGGCCGTAGGCGACTGCGAGTAGTAGTCGGTCGTGTTCTGGACGCGTACCGAGTCGACGGTCAAGCGGATGGTCTGGCCGGTGAGTGCCGTGGGCAGGACGAGCGGCACGTCGACAACCGACCCCGCTACCCGGCTGTCGGCGATCGGCGGCAGCGCGAGCTTCTCTCCTAGGCCGCCGGCGGACACGGTGACCGCGGTCGGCACCGAGTGCCTGCCGTCGGCCACCACCTTCAGATCCAGTGAGTTGAAAGTGATCGGTTTGGGCAGTGTGTACTGGATCCACTGTCCGGTCTGTTGGGTCACCCCGAAGCCGGGTTCCCAGACTGTGGCCGGGTTGTTGTCGACCGCCGCGCTAGCTCCGGCCTGGATATCGCCGGTCAGGCGGCTACTCGATGATGGGACAAGCGCGGCTGCGCCTGTACCGGTTCGGCCGACCGCACTATCGATGGTCCCATCAGTGGCCAAAGGCGAGATCCGGGCCTGACCGGTCAGGGCGAATGTACGCGCCGTCGGGAGCCAGAACGCCCGGTCGAGCGTCAACTCGGCGTCGGACCGAGGCGGATAGCCCGAGCTACGGAGCCGGGTCATGATCAGTGTCAACGGATCGGAGATCGAGGAGGCCCCGGTGGAGCGGAGTAGGTCTTGGGGCATCGACACCGTCTCCTCGGCGTTGACGCCCGGGATGCGCACCTCGGCGAATCCGACAAGGTTCTGGTAACCGGCACGCACGTGGTACTTGGTGGGCTTCGAGTAGTCGATGGTGATCCGGAGGTTGGTGAACGTGCAGGGGGAGAACCGGATCGTCTGTCCGGCGGGGGTCCGCGAAGCCGGCCCCAGGCGCGCGCGCACCTGATGCTGATAGTCGAAAGTGAGGCTGACCCACGTGATCAATTGAGTCGGGCGGTCCGTCTGGAGTTGCGCGAGGTTGATCGAGTCGATCGTCTTGGGTTGAGCGAAATCGACACCCCACCACTGCCCGATCGGGTACTGCGAAACCGTCCAAGCCGTCTGAAGATTGCCGTCCAGGGCTGCCGCTGGACGTTCATCGGTGAAGTACCTGACCGGTGATCCATAACTTGAGGCGGTCACCGCCGTGATGCCGTTGAAGGTGGTGGTGCTCTTGGCATCGGCCGGAGCGTTGGGGAACAGATTGAGCGGCGAGTCGAACGGGTCGTAGATGTCAGGACCTTCAGCGGCGGTCTCCGTGTACCCCGTGTTCTCCTTGATCCCGTTCCATCGGAACCCCTGCTTGCGGTTGGTGTCGGTGACCACCAGGTTCGCACCTGGCACGAGCACTTTCCTCCTAAGTTTCCCCCTGGTGTCGAGCGTTCCTGAGAAGAAGATGGTCGGATTGCCGGCCAGCAGACCGACCGCCGACGCGTTCACGATCCCCGAGCTGCTTCCGGCAACGATCAGTGGTGCCGTCAGGGATTCACTCCGGACGATGGGGCGGGGGTTGGCAACGGTGTAGGACACCAGCGGAGCGGTCGAGCCCTGGTTACTCGGTTGAGCGAGGCTCTGCTCGTTGAAGTGGGCGACCGTCGACACGTTGGGTCGCGGAGCGCCGTAGGAGGTCGAATTGCTGAGGCCGGATGGTGTTACGGCCAGATCTTGGGCAATTTGCTGTGAATTCGGCACGTCGTAGCGCTCGTAGGCCTGGTCGTACTGGACGAGGACGTCACCTGCGCTCATCAACGAAGCCATCGGGGCAACGGTGTTGGGGTCAAGTGTTCCCTCCTGCAACGGTGCGTCCATGGCTTCGAGAAGATCGGCAGTAGGAAGTGACCCCATGGTCTGTTGCTCGTGGGTGACAAAGGATCGCGTGAGCAGGCCGGGGTAGACCGTGTCGATGGTGTCGCCCCATCGGTACGCTGCGAAATTGTTACCGGGCAGGGCATACACCCGGGTACCGGGGTGGGCCTTGTTCAGGGCGTTCGCCGCCTGAAGCACGTACGCGGGGGGCTTGGCCGGTTGGGTCAGGCCGTTGACCACCGAACCTCCGGTCCAGAGGGGGGCTGAAGCCCCGGCAATCGCGGCGACGGCGAAGGCTCCGATGACCAAGCCGGCCTTTCTTACCCGGCGAGCGACAGCGGTCACTCCGGCTCCGAGCAGGACCGACAGGCCGAGGAGGAGGAGCGGGGAGGCCCGGTCGGTGGAGCGGAGGGCCAACCCGGCAGTGGTGTCGGCCATGAAGGCCTTGATCAGGCCACTGATTCCGGTCGGGTAGTAGTAGGGGTAGGGACCCACCGCCAGAACCATCCCGACAACGACCAACAGCGCGAAGTAGGCCCGCTGGCGCCACCTCAGGAAGGCCGAAGCCAGCAGGGCCAGGGTCGGAACGGCAAAGCTGAGGCCTACCAACCAGAGCTGCTGGGTATAGGCGACGGCTGCCTGGGTCCAGTTGCCCGTCTGATCCGAGCTCCCGTAGAAGAACCAGTAACCGAGGCCTCGCAGGATCTCGAACGGCGACGAGGACGAACTGGTGGACGGAAGGGTTTCGGTGTACTTGAGGATGTTGACGCCATAGGCGGCCTCCACCTGGAGCCCGACGGCCCACCACAGGGAGACGAAGACGGTCAGGAGCCCGATCCGCCAGACCACCCTCCACGCCATCTTCGCGGTTGCCTCTCGCAAGACGAGCACGGAGAACGGCAGCCACAGTGCCGGGCCGATCCCCACGTACAGGATCGAGCTGGCATTGATGCCACTGACCAGGGCGACGACCAGGGCGAAGAGTGCCGGATACTTCCAGCCGCCGCGCCGGAGGGACAGGATGATGAACGCGAGCATCCAGGGCAGGGCCGCCCATGGCATCAGGATGACCGAAATACGGCCGGCGTACTGCATGACGTACGGAGTGAACATGAAGGCCAACGTCGCCACGTAGCACCCGGGGGCCGAGAGTCTGATCGTCCGGCACAGGTAGATCATCCCGGCACCCGCGGCGAAAAGGATGGCTCCGATCCACAATCGCTGCGCGATCCACAACGGAACGTGGAGCTCGGCCAGCACCCAGTAGAAGGGTCCCATCGGGAGGAGGTACCCGATGTTCTCGTGGGTGACCGTGCCCAGCGCGATATTCGGGTCCCAGAGGGAAAGCGCCTGGCGCACGTACTGTCCCGGATTCAGGTACAGATACGTCTTGGTGTCGTCGGTGACGGCGCCGGGTTGCGAAACCAGCATCGGAACGAATGCCAACAGCCCGATGGCCAGGTATTCGATGGTGGACCTGAGCCGGCCGGGCGACCGTAGACGTCGCCCGCTGACTCCCATCCGGTCCGAATGGGAGTCAGCGGGCGGGTGGGGAGGGGGGAGCAGTTCTGGCACGAGTAGTGGTCAGTGTAGACAAGCCGGCCCCCGATTTGGCACCGATGATGGCCGGGCCCGGAGCACCCGAAACCACGGTCCTTCCGGCACCTTTGTCGAGGTTCCACACGGCCGGCGAACTGCGGAGCCGCACAGACCGGGCAATTTGAACGACGACACCCTCGCCGTTCGGGCTCGCCTGTGGGCATTGACAGTACCGCCAGAGCCTGCCTCGGAGTAGTATCTTCCGACGCCTTGAGTGTGGATCGAAAGCTCACGGCGAGGGGGTGGAGGGGACCTTTCGATGAAGCGCGTGATCGGCAATGATGACCCGGTGTCGAACGAACGTCCCGACGACGACTTCGAAGACGGCGGGTCCGATGTCTCTACGCTGGGCGCGACGATGCGCGATGGCACGCGATCCGCTGGATCCGGCGCTGGGCGACCTGTGAGCGGATCCCCGTTCGATTCCCCAGGTCTACGCCAATTTGCCTCCATGACGCTCGAGCAGATCGCCGAATCCGCGGGGCTCCGCAATATCGACGTCGTGGCATGGCGCGACTTCGACGATCCTGAGGCGGGAGGTTCGGAGCTTCACGCCCACCGGATCCTGTCCGCCTGGTCGCATGCCGGGCTGAAGGTCAACATGACCACCTCCACGGTGCCGGAGGCTCCGCCATTCATCCGACGGGAGGGATACATGGTGACCCGCAGGGTGGGTCGCTACTCGATCTTTCCGCGCACCATGATCTCGGGCGTGCTCGGTCACCTCGGCAAAGGCGACGGGCTTGTCGAGATCTGGAACGGCATGCCGTTTCTTTCGCCCCTGTGGGCCCGGTGCCCGCGAGTCGTGTTTCTCCACCACGTACATGCAGAGATGTGGAAGATGGTCCTGCCGCGAGGACTGGCCCAGCTCGGCAACACCTTCGAACAACGCGTGGCTCCGCCCATCTACCGCCGGAGTCGGATCATCACACTCTCGACCTCGTCGAAGAGCGAGATCGTAGGGCGCCTTGGTTTGCCAGCTTCGAACGTCACCGTGGTTCCCCCCGGCGTCGAGCCGCACTTCGCACCAGGTGCCAGTCGGTCCGACGTACCGCTCGTGGTGGCAGTTGGTCGACTGGTACCCGTGAAGCGGTTCGAATTGATGATCGATGCCCTGGTGAGGCTGAAGCCCCGACATCCCGATCTCCAAGCGGTGATCGCCGGGGAAGGGTATGAGCGCCCTGCACTCGAGGCTCTGATCAACAAGGCAGGGGCGGCCGAATGGATCTCGCTCCCGGGGTACATCGACCAAGCGGAGCTGATCGATCTCTACCGCAGGGCGTGGGTAGTGGCGTCGAGCTCGCTGCGAGAGGGTTGGGGCATGACCGTGACAGAAGCGGGCGCTTGTGGCACCCCATCCGTCGTGTCACGGATCAGCGGCCACCAGGACGCTGTGGTCGAC
>JADGOE010000033.1 GCA_017883135.1 Acidimicrobiales bacterium | reverse complement strand
TTCGGAGCGTTCGTCCCTGGCCCCGACCACCGGAGGGTGCGGCTGTCACTGGACCCGGCGTCGGCGTGGCTGGTCGAGTCGATTCCCTCGGCGGGCCCGCTGACGGCCGTGGACGGCCGCATCGAGGTCGAGGTGTTCGTGGGCGGCGAGGCCTGGCTGGAGCGACTCCTCCTTCGATTGGGTCCCGACGCCCGGGTCATCGGTCCGCCCGAGTACCGATCGTTGGCCGCATCCGCAGCCGCCCGTGTGCTGAGCCGCTACACGAACATGGAATAACATAGAAGTGAATGGCATGGCATGTACGGCACTGAATAGGTAACCTCAGGTCGGCGATTATATACCTGACAAACTCAGAGCCTCGAAGTCCCCGGTGATCTATTTTGAGATGTGACAGATCGTGACAGATCGTGACAACCATGGACAAGCTCAGCCAGCGTCTGACAAGAATGGCGATGTGCTTCCTGAACGTGCTTGATTCGCGAGGATCTACCGGGTAGCCTCACCCCATGGCGTTCACCAAGTACGCGAGGTCAATGTCGACACTGGCCAAGGCCCCTTCAGTCACCATTCAGCGTCGCGGCAACATCGGCATGAACGCAGCCGCTCACCGAGCCCTCGGTGCTCCGGAAGCAGTCGAACTGTGGTTCGACGCCGACACTCGGCGCGTGGGCATTACGCCCTGCGAACTGACAGCCGAGCATGCTTACAAGATGCGTCCGCTAGGCAAGTCTGGATCGTCCTGGATCATCACGGCGGGATCGTTCACCGAGCACAACAAGATCAACACCGATGTCGCTCGCAGATACCAGACCAGCTTGGAGGGCGAGATGCTGGTGATCGACGTGAGCGTTGGCGGGACCGAGATCGTAAGCAACGCTCATCGGACCAAGATCGGCACCGATGGCACGACCTTCAAGAACGAGGGGCCGCTGCTGTAGAGCCTGCCCCGACAAGAACTATGAGGGACGGGTGCAGCCGTCCCTCGTTGCGCCCTACCTGGTGGTGAAGAAGGCCTCTTATAGCCAGAAGCCACATTGGCAACTCGGAGGGCGACAGAAGAGCGTCGGAAGATGCCACTTCCGGCGTTCTTCTAATTCAAGGGTAACAGTCGCGAATTGCCAGGTCAAGCCACTAATTTCGTATAGAGAAAAAATCGCGCGGACCAGGGAGAACGTCCCTTGGATCGGCATTGAGTCAGTTTGAATTTGATCGTTCGTTACTCTTCGGTACCATGCAACGTCGGGTTCGTTGAGCAGAGGTCCCGCCACCGATGCTCCGAACCCGGCACTCAATTCTTGGTCCATCCGGGCCGTAGGTATCAAGAGCGATCATCACCCTGCCGATGACCTTGTGTGAGTACGTTTACGCCGTGTCCGGCGGTGTCGAGGGCAGAACCGTTGACACGGTGTCTACACTGGTAATGAAGGTACAACGCATCACAACGATGTGATTCAACGGAGATTTGGGGACAATGACCACCACCATTGAGCAGGTCAGTGAGACCGACGGGGACGTGATGGTCCCGCGTCAACCTACGATCGCCTTCTTGCGCTCGACGTTGGAGAAGCTCGCGGAGCTGAGGGCGAAGGAAGACGACCTCAAACAACAGCACATAATCGAGTCGATCCGCTACGACATGCGGAGTCATCTCGCCGCATTCCTCCTCGCGGCCGATACCGAACATCAGGCACACGTGGCGAGTATCCGTGCTCGCATTGCCCGCGGTGACGACCTTGGACGCTCTCTGACTCTGGCAGAATTCGATACAGAGTTCCCAGAGGCGTAAGAGTTCCCCTTGGCGGCCGGGGGGGGAGGAGCCGGAACCTTACGTACTCAGAGGCGAGAATGTCATCCGCGAGTGGAGTGCCCTTCGCTGTCCTGAGCCCTTCGAGTATCACCGGGTTCGCTTCTTCATCCGCCACGTCATGACCAACCCGGACGCGGTGATATGCCAGACGATCTTTGAGTCCACTGGGCTGCCCGAACACTCAGCAGTGGTGTTTCAGACTGATACCCAGGTCAGTTGGGTCGTACTCAGAAGCCCTCCCTATGAACCGGGAAGACGTTGTGTCCTGCTCACAGATATTCGGCCGGCTCCCGAATGATCCGTCGGTCAGTCAAGAAGACCCGCGATCTCCCACACCGACCACACGTGTTCGGCGACCCCCGCAGCCGTTGCCGGCGTCGCGACGGATCCAGCCGGTAGGCTGATTGGAGTGCCCAAAGTGAAACGTGGAAACGCGTCCAAACCGGTCAGCATCCCTCTTGACTTTGAGGATGCCGTAAAGACTCTGCTTAGCGTGGACCCGGCCGACCTACGGGACGAGGACGAGTCCCCATCGCGACGGGGGCACGGGCGATCAACGTCCGATAGCTGATTGAAGCGCCCTCGGCGCGGGCGACCATGGCCGAGGCACGCTCGCCATCCGAGATCTTGCGATGACACACCTTGCTCGGGGAGGGACAGGGTTGCGGTGACTGTCATTGATGGCTCCTGGGGACAGTTGGGCCAGCGGGAACACTGGCTTCTGTCCCTTCAGGGCCATTGAGGCCAGGAACACAGGGTCACGGGAGCAAGAATCGAAACTATTCTTCGGGGCCGCTACTCACCTATTAGGTCGGGGAACTCAGACAACTCGACAGGCTCATCACGGTCATGCCATCAGTCTGTAGTGCGATGTGACGATGACTCTCCGGCTAAGTCGAATGCGACCGGCATGTCCCAGATAGCGTCCTCGGTGTCGACCAGCGCAGCGACATCCTCGTCGTGGGTGACATCGCCCCCGATCCAGTGAAGTACCACCCGAGATCCATCAAACCGTCCGCCCTGTTTCTCGGCTGGCATTACTTCGACGGCTTTCAAGAAGCTGCGGAGGTACTCTCGCCCATCTACGTCCTTCGGGATCTGAGAAAGTCGGCCACGTACCCATTTAGGTCCGACCGGTAGTGCTTCAAGCTCGGCACGAGGGCGAGAGAGTTTCTCGGTCAGACTCGCAATGCGATCCACAAGAGGGGGCTGAAGCTCCGCGTACAACTCATCGGTGATTGGCGAGTTGGGGGAGTACCTTTCCCTTGCAAGGTCTGCCAGCGAATGCCTGCAAGTGGCGAGATCCTGTTCGTCTTGTGCGATCACGTCCTCAATGGCCCTGCGGCGATCTTCGGCAAGCTCAACAAAGTTGTGCCCGAACTCCCTGACATGTGAAACCACGTACCTGTCGAGCGAGTCCTCGGCCACAGACAGATTTCCGCAGGCGAGCGACCCCGGTGCGCGTTGACAGGTATATCGAGGATAGACCTTGGGGCTGTTGGCACCCTTACCCTTGATTCGGCCATAGCCGAGTCGGTGTCCGCACTTGCCACAGATTGCCAATCCAGTGAGGAGATGCTGGTTTCCCTTTCGCTTCGAACTACCCCTGTAGCGCTCTCCCGCCCTATTGATGCGGTTGATGAGGTAAAGGTGCTCGTCTTCAGTGAACACCACATCCCAAGGGGTTCCGTCCTTGAAGTGGCCGTCCGTGAGGATGGCGGGGACGCCAGGATCGGGCTGGTGTGTCCGCTTGCCTCGTAACCTTGGACTCTTGAGACATTTGACGAGTGATCGTGGCGACCACTCGTTGTCCATCGTGGTTCGACTTCCCCGCTCGTTCATCCGTCTCGTGGTCTCACGGAGCGAGAATCCTTCACTTATGTCTTGGGCAGCCTGGCGAAGCATCTCAGCTTCTTCAGGTATCAAGTGTCCTTGCCGCTCGCCTTTGCCAACGAAGCCGTAGCATCGGCGTCCACCGGTTGGAGGAAGGCCCTTTGCTGCATTAGCTGCATTGGCGTTGCGAAGCCGTTCCGATGTGGTGGCTGCCTCAAGTTCGGCGAATACCGCCGAGATCTGGAAGAAGGCCTTTCCCATTCGACCCGAGGTGTCGACATCTCCGTTAACGAAAACGAGGGCGGCCCCGTGATCTTCGAGCAGTTCGATGAGCTTCAGTGCCTCAGATAGCGACCGTGAAAGCCGGTCGAGTCGATAGGCAAGGATGGCGTTGAACCGTCCTTCAACGATCCCAGCCTTCATGCGGTCGTACTGCTCTCGCACGACGCCTCGCTTGAAAGCGCTCAGTTCATCCGTGAAGATCTCAACAACTTCAAAGCCACGAACCCTTGCCAACTCTCGGCAGTCAGACTCCTGCCGTTCGAGCGTGTCCTTCTCAACCTTCTCGATGCTCACTCGGGTGTAGATCGCGGCTCGCAGATCGGGGGCCATCTCACGAGGCTAGGGGACTAGTAGACCCAGGTGCTGTATTCTGTGCGCCGAAATCGGTGAGCCTGCTCCACCTGCTTGGTCCAGGCGAGATCGGCGGCGCGACCGGAGCCGCCCACGGTGCGGCGGTGGCCGAGGCCACCGCATATCTCGAACGGGAGGCGGTAGGCGTGCGCAGGAGCCGAGGTGGCCAGGTCGCACTGGTGTCCTCGACGGGCGCGGCGGCGGGGGAGTTCCTGCATCGGACCAGCCGGACCCTCGATCCCCATCTTCACACCCACCTGGTGGTGGCCAACGTGGCCCAGGGGGTGGACGGGGTGTGGTCGGCCGTGGACAGCCGACGGATCCACGCCCACCTGCGGGCCGGACAGGGGATCTACCACGCGCGCCTCCGATTCGAGCTCTCCGAGCGGCTCGGTGCTCGGTGGGAGGTGCAACGTTCCGGACTGGGCGACGTGGCCGGTGTCGACAGAAGGCTGCGCCACCTGTTCTCCCAACGCTCGGCGGACATGGACGAGTACGTGCACCTCCGGGCGGTTCCCGGAGATGGTGCGTTCCGACGACGTGGGGTGTTCCATGCGACGAGACCGGACAAGGACCGTGCCCGCACCGTCGGCGGTCTGCTGCCCGAATGGAAGCAGCGGGCGGCCGACTTCGGTTTCGACCTCGGTGACCTCACCCGGGTGGTCGGGCTCGCCAGGGGAGCCGAACCCGCACCGCTCGTCGACCACCAGCGGATCGGTGCCCGCATCGACGAGCTCTCCTGCACCCATCGGTGGCTGGCCCGGCGCGACCTGGTTGCCGTGGTGTCGGCCGCGACCGTGCACGGGGCGACCGCTCAGGTGGTCGAGTCGGTCGCCGCCTCGATGGCCGAGGCAGCGGGCGCACCCGTTTCCGGCAACCGCTCCTTTGAGCCCCGTTGGGAGGCTTCGGCGGTGGCACGGGCCGTCGAGCACCGGCCAGAGGTCCTGGTGCCTGCAGCGGCCCACTCCACCGAGGTGTCGGCGGCACGGGTGCCCGACCAGCTCGGTCGGGTGGCCGACAGTCACCTGATCGACCATGCCGGTCTGGCTGCCGTTGCCAGGCATCGTCCCCACCACCAGTCGCACCAGATCGATCGATGATTCGAAGGGGACCGCTCCCGTCACCGGTGAAGATCGGGTCCCGTCTGATGTGCGCGACCGCTGCGCAGCGAGGTTCCGCGATCGAGGGCGACCTCGAGGTTGCGCAACGAGCGCCACGGCTCGACGGCGTGGGACGGGGCGAGGGGGACCCAACCTGGGCGGTTGCGCTCGTCGAAGGCCAGCGCGTGCCCGCTGGAGCCTCGTGCGATCACGTCGGCCGGGAGGCGGCGCCGCCACTGGGTGGACACGTTCTCACCGAACTGGGGCCTCCCACCGGATGCGAAGTCGATCAGGGGGTGATCGGTGAGTGTGCGGCCCCTGGAGACCGTCCGCGTGGCGATCTCCTCCTCGCCGGCCAGGACCGACAACGCCTCCAGCGTTCGCACGTCTCCGATGCCGGGGAGGACGACTGTGGTTCCGAACAGCGAGGGGAACCCGTCCGCCTGGGTCGGCCACCGGTGTCGGGCCTGCGAGAGATCCTGAAAGCAGGCCATGGTCACGAGCCCTTGTCCTCCTCCTTCGCTGATCATCGCCGGAAGGTCGGGGATCGGCGCGATGTTGGCCACTTCGTCGAGTGCCAACAGGACCGGGCTGTCTCGATGAGATGCCTCCGTGGCTCCGCGGCTGTAGGTGGCCTGGCGGATGTCGTCGATCAGCCCCACCACCATCGGTGACACCAGGGCTTGGTGATGGGCAGGCGAGGCGATGTAGATGGTGTCCGAGGAGTCGACGAACCGGTTCGCGTCGAAATCAGGATCGGCGGTGGCGGCCAGGGCCTGGTCGGAGCGGAATCCGCTCAACGAGCCCGAAGCGGTGGACCAGATGCCGCTGAGCTCCCGCTCGTCGGTGGCGACGATCCCGTCGAGCAGGTTCCGGGCAAGCTCGGTCGCCGAACCCGGCTCTCCGGCCAGAATCTGCTGGGCCGGCAGTGCTTGGCGGCGATCGACCCACGTCAAGACGGTGCGCATGTCCGCACCGTCCAGGGCAGCGGCGTGCATCAACGGTGCCATCAGGGCTTGGGCCCGTTCACTCCAATGCGATCCGTCGCTGCGCTGAACGCCTCGCGCGGTGGTGGCCGAGCCCACCTCCACCAGTGCCCGGGCCATGGAAAGCGACGCCATCCAGGTGGTGCACGACTGCAGCGGCGACCACCGCAAGGGGGCAGTGCACGCCTCGGCCCCAGCGAACCGGTCGGGTCGAAGAGGAAGCACCGCCCGACACCCGAACGCGCGCCGATGGTTGCGTCCAACACGTCGGGTTTGGTCGACGTAGAAAGTACCGGTCCATTGCGCGTCAGCACGTTGGGGATGATCAACGACGTCGTCTTTCCCGAACGCGGTGGACCCAGGATCATCACCGATTGTTGCGGTTGAACGTGCCACCAACCGCGTTCGTTGTGACCCAGGTACACACCGTGCTCAGCAGCGGTGGACGCGCGCAACACTGCGCGATGCGACATTGTGACGGGTTGTGAGGGCATTGGCGGAAAAAAGTTTGTCACTCGAAAATCGTCCGATCATGGGCTCATGTGAAGGAAGCTGCAGATGGCGGACGCAATACTCCGCGAGGGCGGCAGAGAGATGCCGTAGCGAATAATCGTTGCAAACAAACAGCTCTTTGTCCATAGCTATTCTCTTGCAAAGTCGCAGGAGGAAGCAAGCATCGCCGCGAGGAAGAAGAAGTGGCACGCGCAAGTTGGTCGAACACACCTGCGACGCGCCCGAGGGTGCTTGACCTGGGGGTGAAATGCCATTTGGCTAGTAGTGGTTACGTATCGCTGAGGAGGTGATCGTGAACAAATCACAACTAGTCAGAGCAGTCAGTGAGTCGACGTACTCGGCTCGCCGCGTTGTCGAAGATGTAGTTGATGTGCTGTTCGAGACGATCGTCACTGAGGTTCGGTCCGGACGAAGAGTCACGGTGATCGGTTTCGGGGCATTCACCCCGATCGATCGTCGTCCTCGTGTGGGCCGAAATCCGAGGACTGGTGCAGTGGTACCTATCCCTGCGTCGAAGGGTGTCCGGTTCGCCACCGGTTCGACGTTCAAATCGGCGTTGAACCCTAAGGAGGGAGTACTAATGGCAGTAAAGAAGGCAGCAGCCAAGAGGACCGCCCGCAAGGCTCCGGCCAAAAAGACGGCGGCCCGCAAGTCCACGGCCAAAAGGGCGGTGAAGAAGGCCCCGGCGCGCAAGGCTCCGGCCCGCAAGACGGCAGCGAAGAAGACTGCCGCCAAGCGTGCGGTGAAGAAGGCACCGGCCCGCAAGACGGCAGCGAAGAAGGCTGCCGCCAAGCGTGCAGTGAGGAAGGCCCCGGCCCGCAAGGCACCGGCCCGCAAGACGGCAGCGAAGAAGACTGCCGCCAAGCGTGCGGTGAAGAAGGCTCCGGCCCGCAAGACGGCAGCGAAGAAGACTGCCGCCAAGCGTGCAGTGAGGAAGGCCCCGGCACGCAAGACGGCCGCACGGAAGTCCACCGCCAGGCGGACTGTCCGCAAGGCCAGGCGGTAGGCGTACCGAACGGCGGGTATTTGCCGCCGTCGCGCTGTCAGTAGGGGCCTTCGGGCCCCTACTGCCGCGTGAGGGACACTTCAGAGGTTGTTCATCAGGTGGAACGCTTCTGCGGACGGTAGGCCGCCGAGCGACCCGTGGTCGGCCAGCTGGTGGCGCACCTTCGATGCGAAGGCCTCGGATTCCGGGCCCGATGGTCCGTCGTCACCAGGTGCGGTACTCATTCCCAGAGTGGATTCGCCTTGGCTGTGGTGGCAGAGCAGGGCGTCGACTTTGACCGATTCGAAGCCGCCGGCGTCCTCGACGTGGTTGGGAAGGTCCGCCTCCCACAGCAGCAGCGACCCGGGTCGATGGGGGGCGAGCCCGAGGTCGCGAAAGAAGTGGGGGTCGCGAGCCCCGACCAGGGCGTCGAGGGTGAGGAAGCCGGCGGCGCGGTGGTCGGGGTGCAGGCGGTACCCGCGCCAGGGGTCATGGCCGAGCAGCACTTCCGGGCGGAACGATCGAACGATCCGAGCGACCTCCCGCCGTTCTTCGGGTCCATTGACCAACTCGCCGTCGACCCGTTGCAGGAAGAGGACCCTGTCCGGGTCGAGCTCCCGCGCCGGCCTCCTGCCCTGCTCCGGCGCGGCACGCGGTGGCGAGCCAGCATCGGCGCGGTCGATGACACCGGCCGATGCCCGGCACTCGTCCATCCGCTGGATTACCAGTCGGCTCTGGTCGGCGCCAGGGTCCCAACTGCCCTTGGACCCGTCGGTCAGCACCAGATGATGGATCCGGCAACCGGCTGCGGCCCACTTGGCAAGGGTGGCACCGCACCCGAACTCGATGTCGTCGGGATGAGCGCCGACTGCCAACGCAGATCGTGGGACCGGAAGGTCCACCGAGACCGGTCCGGGTAGGAGCAGGTCGCCGACCGGTAGGCCGCTCGGGCCCCGGCCGCCACCGGAGTCGACCTCGCCCCGAGTCATGTGATCGATGGGCCGAGGGCCGCCACGGGTACGACGTCGTCAGGTTCGTCGATGTCCCATGCCAGATCGGGACGGTCGAGGATGGTCGTCGGCAGTCCGAGGCGTTCGGCCTCTGCGAGGTGGCGGGCGAAGGAGCCCGGTCCATAGGAGAACTGGAAGCCCGCGTCGGCGGGTAGCGCGATCACGTTGGTGCCGTTGCCATAGCGGTCGGGCACCAGGGTGATGCCCTGGGCCTCGCCGACCAGGTCCAGGTCGGTCGCCCGTGGGAGGTCGGCGTGGGCCACGGTGACCTGGGTCACACCGGCGGCGAGGAGATGATCGATACCGGCTTCGACTGCGCCGTTCAGGCCCCGTCCCGGTTCCCACACCACCAAGGCGCCCCGGGTGCGCGCCCATTCGGCCACCTGGTTGTCGTCGCACACCACGGCGACCGGCAAGGGCCGGGCGGCGCTCACCACCCGGTCGGCCATCGCTCGGGCCAACTCGGCGCGCTGTGGTTCGCTAAGGGCGAGGTGAAGGCGACGCTTGGCCTGGCTGAATGCCTTGACCGGAACGAGCACTGCCCGCGGCCCGATGCGAAGTGGGCCTCCGTGCACTCCGTCGCCAGGCGCTGTCACCGCGCCAGTGTAGGCGGCGGCCCGCATCTTCCTCTGGCCCGCTGCCCGCCTGCCCGCCTGCCTGCTGCCCGCCGGCTCGACCACCTGCTGGTCCGACAACGTGGTTGGGCGAAGGCCCTAGGGTGTGGCTGTGTCTGACAAGGACGTCAGCGTTACGGGGACTGTCACCGGCCAGCAGCGCATCCAAGCGCTCGCTCGAGTGCGCGCGCTGCTTCTCGAACTCGGTTGCAGCAACGACGAGATCGACCGGGCAGTCGCCGATGACGTGCTCGACCTGTTGGTCGTCGACCGCATGTTGGTGCCGGCTGACCGTCGCCTGACCCAGGCAGCGGTGACCGAGGTGACCGGCGTTCCCATCGAGACCACCCGACGATTCTGGAGGGCCCTCGGATTCCCCGATATCGGCGACGACGAGCGGGCTTTCACCGACTTGGACATCGAGGCGGTCCACCTCTTTCAGGCCATGGTGGGCATGGGGATGGTCGACATCGACTCGGCAGTCCAGATGGCCCGGGTGATCGGCTCCTCCATGGCCCGCATCGCCGAGGCCGAGACGGGGCCGGGCACAACGCCGATCCTGATGTCCTCGGGGGACAGCGTCGTCGACGCCGACCAGTTCGCCGGTATGGCGGGCGAGTGGATTCCGGCCATGGCCCGCTTGCTCGAGTACGTGTGGCGCCGACATCTGCAGGCTGCCACCCGGCGCTCCATGCTGCACCGGGCCCGGGGGACGGTGGAGGGGATCAGCCCGGTGATCGCGGTGGGCTTCGCCGACATGGTCGGGTTCACCGTGCTCAGCCAGCACCTGGGGGACGAGGAGCTGGCCGCGGTGGTGGCACGATTCGAGGAGCTGGCCCACGACACGGTGGTCGCCTTGGGTGGCCGGGTGGTGAAGATGATCGGCGACGAGGTGATGTTCGTCGTCCAGATGGCCACCAACGCCGCACAGATCGGCCTGAGCCTGGCCGAGGCGTACGCCGGTGACGACCTGCTGTCCGATGTCCGGGTGGCGTTGGCCTTCGGTCCGGTGCTGGTGCAGGACGGCGACTTCTATGGTCCGGTGGTCAACCTGGCGAGTCGCCTGGTCGGGGTGGCCCATCCGGGGACGGTCCTCGTCTCCGACGAGTTCCGGACGACCTTGGGCGAGGAGGGTGACAACGAGTTCGACACCCGCGCACTGCGGACCCGCAACCTCAAGAACATCGGCCGGGTGCAGCTGTGGAAGCTGACCCGCAGTGGAAGTGAGCCGGGGGCAGACCGTAGGCGGAATGTGCGGTGGGAGCGCCTCGGCGAGGTGCTGCGCGAGCTCGATGAGCTGCGCGATCGGGGAGAGAGACTGGTGGTGGGAGGCTCGATCGTTCCCCGAAGCGAAATGCTCACCCCGGGCACGGTCGGTGGCCCGGGCAGCCCGGGACCCTCAACTCCCGTCGAGCCTGGCGGTGGCGATGCCGTGGGCTCGGAGGTCGAACTGCCCCGCGAAGGGACCGACGGGCCGGCCCCGTAGGTCGATCAGCCAGCCGGATCGACCGGGGATCCTGACCACGGTGGGGGTCGATCGCGGATTGAACACCCGGACTTCGAGGCACCCGGCCTCGCGCCGGACCGCAGACACCTCTGCTCCGCGCACGGTCAACGCCGATCCGCGATCGCTTCGATCGCCCCCGCCGAAGGAGGTGGTGGTGGCCAGAGGCACGAGGACGTCGTCGGCCAACCCGAAAGGATCGACGTCTCCCAGCGCGAGCGCATACCTGGCCTCGACCGGACCGAGCCGCTGGGGGCCCTCCAGGGGAGTCATCGGGCCGGCGGGCAGCGGGCGGGTGGTCATGCCCAGGCGCGACAGCATGCCGGTCGACCGCAACAAGGTGAGTGCCAGGGCGGTGGCCTTCGGCTCGCCGTCCCGCTCGCCTTCCTCGATGTCCACCAACTCGTACTCGAGGAGGCCCTCGTGGACGACCGTCAGGCCTCCGCTGGACACGAACCGCCTCGAAGGGAAGGTCGGGAGCCCGAGCTCGTCGGGCCGCCCTTCGGCGGTGAGGCCTCGCTCCACGACCGTGTACGCGCACTCTGCGTGTGAGGCCGATGCCGGTTCGGGAAGTGGCAAGTGCACCCGGAGCCGGTGGTCGCGTGAGGGATTTCGAAACGTGGTGTGCACCCGCACCACTGGTTCGTCCGCCCGAAGCTCGATGGTGGTGTCCACCGCGACCCGGTGGCCTCCCACCCGCGAACCGGTGGCCTCGTCTACATGATCGGGCCAGGTGAAGGTGGAAGTGACGGCGACGGTGGTGCGCACCGGGCCACGATCCCCGATGACGACCGAAACAGCGTCCGGCGCGTCGATCACGGTGTCCGTTACCGGTGGCGAGTAGTTGTAGGTGTCGCCATGGTCCCCGCTGTCGATCAACCGGCCGTAGCCGGGTACGCCGTCGAGGGAGAACGTGCCGTCATCGGGGTCGATCACCACCGTCACCAGGCCATTGGCCAGTGTGAGCGCGCCGTCTGGTCCGCTGCCCACGGTCGCCTGATGGACGAGGGGGGCAGGCGCGAACCGCGACCATCCGTATCCGGGCACGGAACCCTGGCGGGCCACGATCCGACGGACGGGGGGTTGGTTGATGACCAGGCGAACCTCGGTGTCGGGTCGCGCAGTCAGCCGGGTGAACAGCTCCCGTTTGACCTCCTCGACCGGCACGCCGTCGCGGGATTGGCTCCCGATCACGATGGTCAGGTCGAGCCCCGTCTCGTCCTCGGCCAGGGTCACGTCGGTGACATAGCTGTCGTCGTCGATGCGGGCCCCCTGCATCATTCCCAGCATGCTGCGGACCGTTGCGCCGTCGAGCGTGATCGAGCCGGGCAGGCCCGGCCGCTCGGAGAGCACCTGCATGTCAGGGCCCGGCTCTCCCTCGGCGGGCACCACCACCTCGACCATCCCGCTGCGGTCGCGTGCCGACGGGTTGACGACCACGGGACCGGGTGACGACATGGATGCGGCCAACGCGGCCAGTGCCTCTCCGGCCAGTCCTTCGCCGATGTGGCGGGCTTCGGCATAGCGGTGCAACACGGCGTCGACCACGTCGTCGGCCGAGCAGGCGCACACCGAGTCGTGGGCGGAGTTCTGGATGACCAGCTTCCACGCCAGTTCGAGGAACGGGGCGGGCCACGCCTCGGCCTGCAGGAACAGAGCGGAGAGCGGCTCGGCCATCTGCTCGAGGGCACGTTCGGCCCTGCCCGCCGCCTGTTTGACGTCGATCCGATTGGAGCCGACCCCCATCAGCAGGTTCGATCGCCACCCCGACCGGAGCTCCCCACGCCACTCGGGCAGGTGGTCACGGGATGCGCCCGCCAGGTACTCGGGCAACGAGGTGATGGTCAGCTCGAACTCGTCCTGGATCTGGTTGGCTTCGGCAAGCACCCTCCCCAGCCACGGTTGGGGGCGATGGTGGTCGGTGCCGTTCATCAGGAGCATCTCGCCGTCGGCTTCGAGAAAGGAGCCGAGCTCCTCCACCTGGGCGTGGAGTCGGCGCACCAGGGCCTTGGCGTCGTCGGGCAGGGCGGCGCCGTTGCCGTACCCGGCGACCAGGTACTCCGCCCGGACGCTGGAGCCGTCCGGGGCCTGCCAGAGGAATGCGGAGCGGTCGACGGCAGACGGCACGCCCCTCCACACCACGGCATCTTCGAACCCGGCCAGTGCGAGGAGCTGCGGCATCTGTGCCACGTGACCGAACATGTCGGGGAGGTAACCGACGCTCATCACCCCACCGAAGGCACCGCCGCGTCCGATGCCGGCCTGCAGGTTCCGGACCAGGGTCTCGCCCGAGACGAGGAACTCGTCCATCAGGACGTACCACGGGCCGATGGTGATCCGCCCCGCAACGGCCAGCGCCCGCAATCGCCCTTCGTTCTCGGGCCGGATCTTGAGGTAGTCGTCGATCACCGCCAGCTGGCCGTCGAGGAGGAAGTGGCTGTAGGAGCTGTCCCGCTCCAGCTGGTCGAGGAGTCCGTCGATCAGTCGGACCAGCTTCAGGCGGAACGTCTGGAACGGGTCGTACCATTCACGGTCCCAGTGGGTGTGGGGGACCACCGCGATGCGCCGTGCCGTGCCGGCGCCCGTGTCACGGGATGCCGGGTCACCGGGGTGGTCGGTGCCGGTGGGCACGTCCGGGTTCATGGAGCCGGGGGCCCGTACTCCGCTTCATAGGCCTCCAGCTCGCCCACGATCCGTTCGGCATCCGCTGTGGTCTGGTCGGTGGCGCGCCCCGCATAGTCGGCATAGACGGCGGCGCCGAGGTCGTGGAGCAGGCCGTCTGCCCTGTGCTTGGCCTGTGCCGCGTCGAGTTTGGCCTGGCCGGCCTTGCCCGCTTCGCTTGCCTTGGCCAAGCCGTGCTCCGCTTGGGCCTTCACCTTGTCCATCAGTCCCATCGGTCTCTCCCTTCCTCTGCCGCCCGCCGGGCTGCCTGCCGACCGTCGCGCTGCCTGCATGGCGGCGAGCCCGACACCGGGCGAATCTCCGTCCCCCGGTGTAGCAGACCCGGCCACCGGGCTCCAGCCTGGCTGCCGTGCACATGGCGGTGGGACCCGACCCCGTGCGCTTTCCGCTATGACTGGGGCTCGGACAGCCCCAGTCGATGCGTCCCACCCGTCGTGCGGTGGGGTGATCGGATCGAACAAGGAGAGCGCCCTGCGTCCCTCGAGTGACCACCTGCCATCCGGGTACCGGCTGACGGCCGGCGACCTGGTCGCCTCGGGCACCTTGCTGCGGAAGTGGTCGCGCCGGTGGAAGGACGCACCCGACACCAGGCTGTGGCTGGAGGCGTACCGACCCTCATCCGGGGATTCGGCCGGCCCGTGGTGGACCGCAGGGCAGTTCGACGCGGCGACCAGCCGTGCCGCCGGCCGGCTCCGGGGTGCCGGTCTCCGACCGGGGGACCGGGTGGTGTGGTCCACCGGGTCATCGGTTCCAGCCCTGGTGGCCCATGTCGGGGCACTTCGGGCCGGGTTGGTGGTGGTACCGGCCAACACCGCCTACTCGGAGCGGGAGCTCGCGCACATCGTGGCCGACGTCCGCCCCTCGGCCGCCATCGTGGACCGTGCCGACCAGGCGGCATGGGTGCGTCGCGCCTCGAACGGTCCCGTGGTGGTGGTCGGCTCCGAGATCGATCTCCCCGATGGGGACCCGGGGCCACTCGACGCAGCCGCCCCCGACGACCCGGCGCTGATCTGTTTCACGTCGGGCACCACCGGGGCGCCCAAGGGAGCCGTGTTGCGCCACCGCAATCTGCTGGCGGCCACCGAGTCCCTCGCCGTCGCCTGGCGCTGGAGCCCCGAGGATCGGCTGGTCCACTGCCTGCCCCTGTTCCACGCCCATGGCCTCTGTGTCGGCGTCTACGGGACCCTGGCGGCAGGGGCATCGGCGGTGCTGCTCCCCGGGTTCGACCCGGACGCGGTGGTGGACGCGGCCGACGGCCACCGGGCATCCCTCTTCTTCGGGGTGCCCACCATGTACCACCGGTTGGCGCGCTCGGGCAGGGCCCCGGGCCTGCGCCGACTCCGGCTGTGCGTGTCGGGGTCCGCCCCCCTGTCGAAGGACCTGCACGCCGAGGTGAGCGGTGCCATCGGGTCGCCGGTGCTCGAGCGGTACGGCATGACCGAGACCCTGATGAACGCCTCCAACCCCTATGACGGGGATCGGCGCCCCGGCACCGTCGGGTTCCCCCTGCCGGGGGTCGAGATCATGGTCATCGGGTCGGACGAGATCGTGGTGCGCGGGCCCAACGTCTTCGACGGCTACTGGGAACGGCCGTCGGCCGACGCCGACGCGTTCCGGCCTGCCGCCGACGGCGGGTCGCCCTGGCTCCGCACCGGCGACCTGGGCGAGGACGTCGACAGCTACCTGGTCATCAAAGGACGGTCGAAGGAGCTGATCATCTCGGGCGGCTACAACGTGTATCCCGTCGAGGTCGAAGACGTGCTGGCCGGCCATCCACGGGTGGTCGAGGTGGCGGTGAGCGGAACCCCGTCCGACGAGTGGGGCGAGGTGGTGACCGCGTGGATCGTGGCCGACGGCCCCCCGCCCTCGGTGGCCGACCTCGTCGAGTTCACCGCGCCCACGTTGGCCAGCTACAAGTGCCCGCGGCTGGTCCGCGTCGTCGACGAGCTGCCGCGCAACGCCATGGGCAAGGTGGTTCGGTCCCAGCTCGGGCAGTGAGCAGGCGGTAGGTTCGGGGTCGTGGGCGCAGCAGTGACGTACCCGAATGCGACCGCCGCGGCGTGACATCCGCGCCGAAGGTCGCCGGCGCACGACAGCGGGTGCCCGGCGACCATCACGAACGGGCCCTGTTCGACGAAGGGTTCGCGGTCGTGGCCGGCATCGACGAAGTGGGGCGGGGCGCCTGGGCCGGTCCGGCGTCGGTGGGGGTGGTGGTCTTTCCCCGTGATGCGGTGCCCCCCGAGGGACTCCGTGACTCGAAGGAGTTGACCGAGGAGCGGCGGGAGGCCCTCTACCCCTTGGTGACCCGCTGGTGCGTCGGCTGGTCGGTCGGTCACGCCGGACCCGACGAGTGCGACCGCCTGGGGATGACGGCGGCGCTTCGACTCGCTGCCCACCGGGCCCTGGGCGGCCTGTCCTCCTCGCCACACGCGGTGCTCCTCGACGGTGGGTTCGACTTCGTGACCGAGCCGGCAGCGCCGGATCGACGGGCCCTGTCGGAGCCGGCACGTCCGGAGGTTCGCACCGTGGTGCGAGGCGACTCCACCTGTGTCTCGATCGCCGCGGCGTCGATCGTGGCCAAGGTCACCCGTGATCGGATGATGCGCGGAATGTCGTCGAGCTTTCCGGCCTTCGACTTCGATCGGAACAAGGGCTACCCTTCGCCGGCCCACCGCACGGCCCTTGCCGGCTTCGGCCTCACCTCGGTGCACCGGCGCTCGTGGTCCTATGTGGACGACCTGGCCTTCCGTTGAGCGCGGGCTACTTCGGGGAGGGGTCTTTGGGGAGGCCGAGCACCCGTTCGCCGATGATGTTGCGCATGACCTCGTCCGAGCCACCCGCGATCCGCATGCCGGGTACGCCGAGGAGGAATTGGGTCCATGCATAGGTACCCCACGCACCGGTGTCGGCGATCAGCGCAGGACCGAGGATCGAGGACAGCACCTCGTAGGTGCGCACCATGTTGGCGGTCAGTGAGAGCTTGGCCAGTGACATCTCCGGTCCGGGGAGTTGACCGGCGGCGATCTTTGCCATGGCCCGCAGGTTGGTGTAGCGGGCCACCCTCTCGTTGACGAAGACGTCGGCGACCTGTTGGCGGATGAGCGGATCCTGTGCCTTTCCCATGGCCCGGGCCACCTCCATCAATCGTGTGGAGGTCGGCAGTCCGACGCCACCACCGCCACCACCGATCGCGGCGCGCTCGTTCATCAAGGTGGTCAGGGCCACCGTCCAGCCGCCGTTCACCTCGCCAAGCCGATGGGAGTCGGGCACCCGCACGTCGGTGAAGAAGACCTCGTTGAACGATGCCCCACCGGTCATCTGGCGGAGCGGTCGGACCTCCACCCCGGGGGCGTGCATGTCCACGATGAACCCGGTCAGCCCCCGGTGCTTGGGAAGATCCGGATCGGTGCGGCAGATGATCTCGCCGATATCGGAGACCTGGGCCCCCGACGTCCAGACCTTCTGCCCGTTGAGCACCCATTCGTCGCCGTCACGGAGCGCCTTGGTCTGGAGCGAGGCGAGGTCCGATCCGGCCTCGGGTTCGCTGAACAACTGGCACCCGACGATGTCCCCACGGTGCATGCGGAGCAGATAGGCCTGCTTCACCTCTTCGGTGGCGTGATCGAGGATGGTGGGGGCCACCATGCCCAATCCGATGCCGTAGACGGACATGGACGGCGTCTTGTAGTCGGCGGCAACCGTGTCGTAGGTGCGCTGGTACTCGCGCGGGAGGCCGCGGCCCCCGTACTCGGTCGGGCCGGTGATCCAGCCGAACCCGGCGTCGAACACGGTCCGGGCCCATGCTCGGGCCGTGGCCAGATCGGTGGCCTCCTGCTCCGCCGTCCGCTCGGGGAAGAGGCTGACACTGTCGGAGCCCTCGCCCCACACGAAGGCTTCCTCGGGTCGTTTCGAGGCATGGGCGTCGAGGAAGGACCGGGCCTCGAGCTCGAACTGCTCGAGGGTCGGGGTGCCCCCGATCCCCGGGTCCGGTGCCCCGCTCTTGCTCGCCACGGTGGCGTTGCTCATGATGAGGATTCCCCTTGCGGTCGTCGCCCGGTTGCCTCCGGGCGTCGACAGCGTATCCGTGAGCCGTCCGAAGGGGCGATCCGACCCCGACGCCGGCAACCGGATGCTCCAGGTTCCAAACGGGGACGGGCAGGTGACGCCCGATCCGCCCGCCGAGCTGCACTAGACCATTCGCATGGCCTACGCCCTCGCCACGCTGGCTGCCTTCGCCAACGCCCTGAGTGCGGTCTTCCAACGGATCGGCGTGCAGAACGCTCCCAGCGACACCACGATGAGCTGGGCACTGATGCGCCACGCCTTCCGCCACTTCATCTGGTTCGCCGGGTTGGCGCTGATCGGGGTCGGATTCCTGCTCCAGGCCGTGGCCCTTCGTTTCGGCCAGCTGACCTCGGTGCAGCCGATCGTCACCACCGAGCTGCTCTTCCTCGTGCTCATCCTGGGTGCCTGGTTCCGCTACCGGTTGACCTGGAGGGAGTGGACGGGCGCGCTGGCTGCCGCCGGTGGGCTGGCGACGTTCCTGGTGGTCTCCGCACCGGGGGGAGGGATCGCAACCCCGACCATGCGGAGCTGGACCGTGGTGTTCGTAGCGGTGGGTGGATTGGTGGTGGCAACCGCAGCCCTCGGGTTCACCGGTCCCCGCTGGTTTCGAGCATCGATGTTCGGGGCATCTGGTGCGATCATGTTCGCCCTGGCGGCCGCACTCACCAAGCAGTTCACCACGCTGGTCACCGAGGGCTGGGGCCACGTCTTCACCAACTGGGTTCCCTATGCCCTGCTGGCGAGCGGCCTGATCGGACTCTTCCTCATCCAGAGCTCGTTCCACGCCGGTCCGATCACCGCGTCGCAGGCCACACTGACCATCGTCGATCCGCTGATGAGCGTGGCGATCGGGATCTGGCTGTTCCACGACCACCTCGACACCGCCCAGTGGCGGCTTCCGGTGGAGCTGGCCGCCTCGGTCCTCGTGATCGTCGGGGTGATCGTGCTCTCGCAGTCGCCCTTGGTGGCCGGGGCGAAGGACGAGTCCTCGACGGGCGACAAGCTGGCCAGGCAGCCGAAGAGGGGGGACGGCCCGGGTCCGACCTAGTGGGCATACGGGCTCTGCGTGGCTGGCCAGGGCCTCAGGGGCCGGTGGCGAGCATCGACTGCACCGCCTCGCGCAGGTCGGGATGGGCGAAGGCGAACCCCCGGGACATCAGTGCTTCGGGAAGCACGCGTTGGCCGCCCAGCACCAGCTCCGCCGCCATCTCCGATCCCAGGGCCAGGCGCAGCGCCGCGGCGGGGGCGGCCAGCACGGCCGGTCGGTGCAGGGCGGTTCCCAGCGCTTTGGCCAGCTCGGCGTCCGTGGCCGGATGGGGGGCCGTGGCATTGACCGGACCGCAGAGGTCGGTGTCCTCGGCGCAGTGCAGGATGGCGCCGATCTCGTCGTCGAGGGTGATCCAGCTCCGGTACTGGCTCCCCGATCCGATCCGGCCGCCCAGTCCGAGGCGGAAGAGCGGGAGCTGCTTGGCCAACGCACCGCCGGCGGGGCTCAAGACGATGCCCGTGCGGAGCAGCACCGTGCGAATCCCCGCAGTGCCGGCCGGTCCTGCTGCCTCTTCCCACGCAGCGCAGACCTCGGCCAGAAAGCCGGTCCCCCGCGTGGACTGCTCGGTGAGCACTTCGTCACCCCGGTTGCCGTAGTAGCCGACGGCCGAGGCGCTGATCAGCACGGCCGGTAGTCGTGAGAGCTCGAGCAGGGCACCGATCAACAGCGTGGTCGACGAGGTCCGACTGTCCAGGATGACCTGTTTGCGGGCGGGTGACCACCGCTTGTCGCCGATGCCGGCACCCGCCAGGTGGACCACTGCGTCGTAGGGGCCGGCCTCCGCGAGGGCAGTTCGGTCCAGGGTGCCGTGTTCGGGGTCCCAGGCGACGTCCGCCGTCCCCGTTCGGCCAGCTCGGCCGCCTCGGCCCGACGGGCCCTGGTGGCGCACGAGCCGGGTGACCTGGTGCCCATCGACCAGCAGTCGATCGATGAGTGCAGTGCCGATCAGGCCGGAGGAGCCGGTGAGGAGTGTGTTCACGTCGCCGTTGTGACCGTCCGGCCGGCTCGAGACAGCGCGACGCGGACCAACTGGGCGAAAGCATCGGGGTGGGTCAGATGTGCGCCGTGTCTCGCACCAGGGATCTCGACGAGCTCGCTCCCGGCCACGTGCTCGACCAGCCAAGCCACCTCATCCCGCTGGTGGGGAAGGGAGCTCCCTCCTCTGGCGAAGACCGCGGGGATGGTGAGCGCCGCCACGTCGAACGGCGCCTCGGTGAGCCGGATGGCATCCAGTTCGGCGGTCAGGGCCGGGCCGTCCGCACGCCGTGCTGCTCTGCCCTCTTCCGGCAGCCGATCCCATGCGGCGTCGCCCATTGTCCGGCGGAAGAATCGCTCGGCCGCGGCCGCCCCGGCCTCTGTGCTGCGGGGTTCGGTGATGGTTGTCTCGGTTCGGTCCGACGGCCCCTTGGGGGGTCTCCTCGACCACTTGCCCAACCAGGGCAACGGCGGCTCGTAGGCGGCCACGCAGAGTATGGACGGCGACCCGCCGTCGCGGAGCGCCGCAGCGAGGGCGACGTCGCCCCCGTAGCTGTGACCGACCACCACCGAAGGGTGCCCGTCGATGACCGCGAGGAGGTCGTCGGCGTGCCCGTCGACGGTGGTGTTGATCGGCAGCGCATTGCGGGATCGGTGGTAGCCGCGACGGTCGTAGACGACCGTATGGAGGTCGGCGAGCCGGCGGAGCACCCGGGCAAAGCTGGCCGAGCGATCGAGGGACCCGTGGACGATCACCACCAGGGGTGCCTCGGCGTCGAGACCGGTGGGGAGGTGCTCGGTGACGGCGAGCCGGTGTACGGGGGGCATGTGCTGGCCAGCCTGCCAGGTCCTCCGCGACCGATGCCATTTGTGCGCCCCACCGGCCCTGATCCCACCATCTGCACCGGACGGACCCCCGACGCGACGGGTCGAATTCGGGCGATCTGGGGGGTTCCGGCCGCCAAATGCACACATCGACCCTTCAGATCGTGCATTGTTAGGTCTTCCAAATGACGAAGGAGAGACTGTTGCCCCTTACCAAGACCGATCTCATTGCCGCGGTGGCCGCCCACACCGGTTCGACCTCCAAGGACGTCGCCACCATCCTCGGTGGCATCGAAGACGTTGTCACTGCAAATGTGGCCAAAGGCGAGAAAGTCGTCATCACCGGGTTCCTGACGTTCGATCGCGCCCAGCGCGCCGCTCGTAACGGACGCAATCCGCAGACGGGTGAGACCATCAAGATCAAGGCGTCGAAGAGCCCCAAGGTCTCGGCCGGCGCGACGTTCAAGAAGGTCGTGAACGGACAGGCCCCGGCTCCGAAGCTGAACAAGGCCAAGTAGTCACCGGGCGGCTCGTGGCCCGGGCTCGACCCGGGCCACGAGCCGACCAGGCCGTCGGGACGCTTCCCGTGCGTGCGAAGCTGTGGCCCCGCGAATCTCGACGTGGACACTCGACCCGCACCGCACGGGTTCGTCCCACGGTGGCCCCGCCTCGATCTCAGAGCTGACCGATTGCCTTGTGGGTCTGGGGAACCACCCGCACCCGGGGGTAGATGCGAAGGGCCCGCTCGTGGAGGGCGAGGACCTGCTCCGGGTTGGGAGCAGAGTGGACCGCCCCGAACGGGGTGACCGGCTGCAGGAAGAGCTCGAGCCCGGCACCCGGACCGTGGGCCATCTCCGCGACCAGTGACACCGCCCGGTCGAACTGGTCGCCATCGGTCGAGGGTCCGATCACGATCTTCACCCAGGTGGTCAGACCCGCGTCGATCGAGGTGCGGAGGAATCTCCGCTGGGTGTCGCCCGCCACGCGTGTCCCGTCGACGCTGGCAAGCTTCAGGTCCATGCTCACGTAGGTGAGACACGGAACGATCCGCTCGAGCGCGGAAACCAAGGTGCCGTTGGTCTCGAGCATGATCGCCCGGCCGCCGGCCGACAGCTGCTCGGCCAGCTGGGCGACTCGGACCGCCTGCATCAGCGGTTCGCCGCCGGTGAGGCTGATCGAGTGGTGGGGGAGTTGCTCCCACAGGTCGTCGACCGCGCCGGCGATGGTGGAGATGGGAAGCGGGCTCTCGAGCAGTTGCCAGTCCCGCCGGCCGGGGGTGCGTTCGATGCGGCACGGCCCCGGGCGCCTCTCGAGGGCCTCGGGCTGGTCGCAGTAGGAGCACCGGATGTTGCAGCCGGCGAGCCGCACGAAGATCTGGCGCTCCCCGACCAGGGCTGCTTCGCCCTGGATGGCCGAGAAGACCTCGGTGACCAGCATGTCCCGCGGGGGTGACGCCTTCGTCACGGCATGGCCGGGTCGTCGACGCCGGCCTCGGCGAACCCGCGTGCTCGCAGTACGCAGGCATCGCAGGCCCCGCAGGGCCGGTCGCCACCCTGGTAGCAGGACCAGGTCAGCTGCAACGGCGCTCCGTGTGCCAGGCCGAGGAGGACGATCTCCGACTTCGTCGACTCGATCAGCGGTGTCCGGATGGCGATGGGGTTGCCCTCGACGCCGCGCTTCTGGCCGGTGGCAGCCACCCCTCGGAACGCCTCGATGAACTGGGGCCGGCAGTCGGGGTAGCCGGAGTAGTCGATGGCGTTGACCCCGATCCACACGGCATCGAGTCCGCGCGCTTCGGCCACGCCGAGGGACACCGCCAGAAAGATGCTGTTGCGGGCCGGCACGTACGTCACGGGGATCCCACCCTCGGTGCCCCCCAGGGGAACGTCGATGGAGGGGTCGGTGAGGGCGGATCCGCCCCAGGCGGTGGTGTCGAGCTCCACCACCAGATGCTCCGATCGGTAGTGGCCGGCGACGCCGGCGGCACGGTCCAGCTCGGTGCGGTGGCGTTGGCCGTAGTCGAAGGTGAGCGCGAGCGGGGGCCGGCCGGAGTCGGCGGTGGCCAGGGCCATGCACACGGTGGAGTCCAGGCCGCCGGACAAGACCACCAGGTGCCCCGGCACGGTCAGGACTCGGTCGCCGGCGTCAACTCGACCGACGAGTCGTTTGTCTCCCACAGGCGCAGCGCATCCAGTGACAGCCCGGCCTCGGTGAGCAGCGACCAGGCCCGGTGGGCGAGCAGCTCCGCAGTGGGGTTGTCGATCACCTCGTTGAGGTCCCGGTGGTCCCAGCGGTCGACCACCTCGCGCCGCACGATGTCCGAAAGGTGGTCGAAGTCGACGACCACCCCATTGGCGTCCAACGGTCCTCGGACGGTGACATCGAGGCGGTAGGAGTGGCCGTGCAGGTTGCGGCACTTCCCTGGGTGCCAGGCCAGCCGGTGGGCAGCCTCGAACGTGAAGGTGCACGTGACGCTGGTTTGGGGAACGGCCACGGCCTGGACGCTAACGCAACCGCGCCGAGCGGCGATCCGGAATGCCGCCTCTGATGGCACCCCGGTAGGCTGAGGGGTCTATGAACAGTGCGGACGGTGGAGACGGATCAGGGCGATCGAACACTCAGCGCTCTGCACCGGCTACCGGCGCGTTCGGTCCCAACGCCTGGCTGGTCGAGGACATGTACGACCGATTCCGTTCCGACCCGGACTCGGTGTCCGCGTCGTGGCGGGAGTTCTTCGCCGACTACCGACCGGCCGGTGTTGCACCTGTGGCCACCGCCGCTCCGGGGGCGCCGACCGTCGGCGGCTCCGGTACCCCGGTGCCGGCCGCCGGCACAGCACCTTCAGTCGTGCACGGGGCGGTCGTGCCCGCAGCCTCCGAGGCTGCCTCTCCCCTGCGCGGGGCGGCCGGCCGGATCGTGGCCAACATGGAGGCGTCGCTGGGCGTCCCCACCGCCACCAGCTTCCGGGTGGTGCCGGCCAAACTTCTCGAGGTCAACCGCACCATTGTCAACAACCAGCTCTTCCGAACCGTCGGCGGCAAGGTCAGCTTCACCCATCTGATCGGCTACGCGTTGGTCAAGGGGCTGATCGCGGTACCGGCCATGAACGCCGCGTTCGTGGCCGATGCCGATGGCAAAGGAACCCCCGGGGTGATCCGCCACCGCCATGTCGGTCTGGGCTTGGCGGTCGACGTGGAGAAGTCGGGCGGTAGCCGCACCCTGTTGGTGCCGTGCATCCCCGATGCGGACGTTGCGGACTTCCGCGGATTCGTCAGCGCGTACGAGGAGGTGGTGCGGAAGATCCACACCAACAAGATCAGCCCCGACGACTTTGCCGGCGTCACGGTGACACTGACCAATCCGGGGACGTTGGGAACGGTGCAGTCGGTGCCGCGGTTGATGCCCGGGCAGGGGCTCATCGTCGGCGTGGGAGCACTGGGCTTCCCCCCAGGGTTCGAGGCAGCCGACCCGCGGACGCTGGCCGACCTTGGCGTGGGGAAGACGGTGACGCTGACCTCCACCTACGACCACCGGATCATCCAAGGGGCGGAGTCGGGGCTCTTCCTGGCCCATGTGTCCGAGTGCCTGATGGGCAAGCACGCCTTCTACGACGAGGTGTTCGAAGCACTCGACATCCCCTATGAGCCGGTTCGATGGGAGAAGGACGTCAATGCGTCGGTCGATGACGGCGATGGCGGGCGGCTCCGACTGATCAAGCAGGTCCACGTCCAGACATTGATCAACATGTACCGGGTGCGCGGCCACCTGATCGCCCACCTCGACCCGCTGGACGCCGAGCCCCCCGAGCTGCATCCCGAGCTCGATCCGCTCCACTACGGACTGACCATCTGGGATCTGCCCCGCCAGTTCGTGACCGACGGCCTTGCCGGCAAGGACCTGTCCACCCTCGACGAGATCCTCGGCGTCCTGCGCGACGCCTACTGTCGGACACTGGGCGTCGAGTACATGCACATACAGGATCCCCAGCAGAAGCGCTGGATCCAGCAGCACTGCGAGGGTATGTCCTCGATGCTCTCGTCTGAGGAGCAGCGCCACATCCTGGACAGGCTGAACGCCGCCGAGGTCTTCGAACGCTTCTTGCACACCCGCTACGTCGGCCAGAAGCGGTTCGGCCTCGAGGGTGCCGAATCGGCCATCGTGCTGCTGGACACCATCTTGGACGAGGCGGTCCACGAGGGTCTCCACGAGGCGGTGATGGGCATGGCCCACCGGGGCCGGCTCAACGTCCTGGCCAATATCGTGGGCAAGTCGTACGGGGAGATCTTCGAGGAGTTCGAAGGCAACCTCGACCCCGACTCGGTGCAGGGCTCCGGTGACGTGAAGTACCACAAGGGCGCACAAGGGGTCTTCGTCGCTACCTCAGGTGGATCGATCCCGGTGAGCATGGCGTCCAACCCGTCCCATCTCGAAGCGGTCGACCCGGTGGTGGTGGGCATGGTCCGGGCCAAGCAGGATGCCCTAGGCGGCGAGCAGGGGAGTGGGCCTCGCCTCGAGGAAGGGACCGGTACGCCGTTTCCGGTGCTGCCGATCCTGCTGCACGGCGATGCCGCCTTTGCCGGTCAAGGGGTGGTGGCGGAGACCCTCAACCTGTCGGGTCTTGCCGGCTACCGCACCGGTGGGACCATCCATATCGTCATCAACAACCAACTGGGGTTCACGACCGCGCCCGAGGCGGCGCGGACATCGGTGTACCCGACCGACGTGGCGAAGATGGTCCAGGCCCCGATCTTCCACGTCAACGGTGACGATCCCGAGGCCTGTGCCCGGGCGGCCAGGCTGGCCTTCGCCTTTCGCCAGGCCTTCCACAAGGACGTCGTCATCGACATGGTCTGCTACCGGCGCCACGGCCACAACGAAGGCGACGATCCCAGCTACACCCAACCGCTGATGTACGCGTTGATCGACGCCAAGCGGTCGGTGCGCAAGCTCTACACCGAATCGTTGGTGCGCCGGGGGGACATCTCGCTCGAGGAGGCCGAGCAGGCGCTCGACGACTTTTCGGCTCGGTTGCAGGCGGCACTCGACGAGACCCGGGCCGAGGCCGAGTCGGTGGCCGGGGTCACCCCGGTGCTGCCGGCCTATGTGGTCCCCGACCTGTGGATCCCACCCGTGGAGACCGGCGTCGACGCGCCGGTGCTCCAACGCCTGGCCACCGAGGTGCGCTCGGTGCCCGAAGGGTTCGTCATCCATCCCAAGCTGGCCCGACAGTTCGAGCAGCGGGACAAGGTGGTCGCCGACGGCGAGATCGACTGGGCCCTGGGTGAGGCCCTGGCCTTCGGCTCACTGCTGCTGGAGGGGGTCAACGTGCGGGTGACCGGTCAGGACACCCGCCGGGGGACCTTCTCGCAGCGCCACGCGGTGCTGGTGGACTACGTCACCGGGGAGGAGCACGTTCCCCTGGCCGGCCTGGAGGCCGGGCGCTTCACCATTCGCGACTCGCTGCTCTCCGAGTACGCCTGCGTCGGCTTCGAGTACGGGTACTCGGTCGAGGCGTCGAACGACCTGGTGGCCTGGGAGGCCCAGTTCGGCGACTTCTGGAACGGTGCGGAGATCATCGTCGACAACTTTCTGGTGGCTGCCGAGGACAAGTGGGGCCAGACCTCCGGGCTGGTGCTGCTGCTCCCGCACGGCTACGAGGGGCAGGGCCCGGAGCACTCGTCGGCCCGCATCGAGCGGTTCCTCACCTTGTGCGCCCGCGGCAACCTGCGGGTGACCGATCCGACCACGGCGGCCCAGTACTTCCACCTGCTGCGCGCACAGGTCAAGACGGCGGATCGCAAGCCCCTCATCGTGTTCACCCCCAAGTCGCTGCTCCGGTCGCGTCTGGCCCGGTCGCCGATCGAGGCGTTCACGTCGGGCTCGTTCGCCGAGGTGCTCGACGACCCTGCCGCCGCCGACGAAGGCTTCGACCCAGGTGGGGTGACCCGGGTGGTGCTGTGCACCGGCAAGGTGGCCTACGACGCCCTGGGGCGCAAGGACGAACTCGGCGACGCTGGGACCGGTGTGGTCGTGGTGCGGGTCGAGCAGCTCTACCCGTGGCCGAAGACGAACATCCAAGGTGTCCTCGATCGCTACCCCAACGCCACCGAGCTGGTCTGGCTGCAGGAGGAGCCCGAGAACATGGGTGCGTGGAACTTCGTGCACAGCAGGCTCCATCGGCTGCTCCGCGACACGCACACCTTGCGGCACGTCAGCCGGGCCGAATCGGCGAGTCCCGCGTCCGGCAGTGCCGCCCTCCACCGTCTGGAACAGGACGACCTGTTGTCCAGGGCCATCGGCTGAGGCGGCCGGGCCGGGCCGGGTCGAACGGGCGCCGTTCCCGTGGTTCCGAGGTTCTACTGATGAGTATGACTCACCGGGTAGGGCCGAAAGGCCAGGTGGTGATCCCGAAGGCACTACGCGATCAGTTGGGGATCGTTCCTGGCGACGAGGTCGACTTCGCCCTGGACGATGATGCCGTGCGGGTGCACGCAGTGAGGGCTCGCTCGAGCCTGCGCGGGTCGCTCGCCGGGCGTGGGCTCACCACTGCGCTCGAAGGAGACCACCGCTGAGAGCGTGAACGTTGACGGACTGCCTCGACTCGTGGGCCGTCCTGCGCTGGCTCGAAGGTGCTGAGCCGGCTGCAGGGTTGATGCTGTTCTGCTGTCTCGACCGGTAATGAGCTGGATCAACCTCGGGGAAGTCGCCTACATCGTCGAACGAATGCCAGGCGCCGATCAAGCCCGCCACGTCATCCAAGACCTCCGGCACCAGCTCACGTTGGACCTATCGTCCGAGATTCGGGTTCTCGAAGCAGCACGCATCAAAGCGCGGTATCGCATGGCATACGCGGACGCGTTCGCCGTCGCCACCGCAATTGCCCATCCAGCCGTCTTGCTCACGGGAGATCCAGAGATTCTCGAAGGGGATCCGGACTGGCCGACCGAAGACCTTCGCTCTTGAGGTCTGGCCCATTGTTCACACCAGGAAGTCGTGCGCCAGGGCGATCCACATCTCGGTCGAGAGGCGAAGCGACTCGATGTCGACCCGCTCATCGATTCCGTGGAACATGGCCCCGTACTCTTCGAAGGTGATCGCCGGGCTGTGCAGGCCGAATCCGTAGGCCACCGAGCCCAAGGTGCGGTAGTACCGCGCGTCGGTGGCCCCCACGGTGAGGAACGGGACGTTGCGGGCTCCCGGGTAGAAGATCTCACTGACCCGCTGGAGCGCATCCCACAGAGGTGTGTCGATCGGCGAGGTGGATGCCGGCTCCTCGGCCCGAAACTCGATCTCCACGTCGTCGGCCAGGTCGCCGATCACCTGTTCGAGCATGGCCCGGACGTCGACAGTGTCCCACCCGGGCAGCGAGCGGATGTCGATCTCGAGCTCGACCCGGTCGGGGATCACGTTGGTCTTCGAACCGGCCCGCATCACCGTGGGGGCCATGGTGGTGTGGGTGCAGGCGTGGGCCTGGCGCGCCAGGCCCACCAGGGGCAGTTCGTCGCAGAAGGCGTCGATGCGATCGGGGTCGAGCAGCGGTTCGGCCAATTCGGCGGGGAAGCCGATCCCTTCGATGAACCGGATCCACGCCTCGTGCAGCTGGGCCTGGGGCCGGTACTCGTCGATCCGACGGACGATCTCGGCCGCCTTGACCAAGGCGTTGTCGGTACGCAGGGGCTGGGATCCGTGGCCCGGGGTGCCCTTCACGGTCAGGACGCACCAGTAGATGCCCTTCTCTCCGACGATGACCGGAAGCCGGGGGGTCCCGTCGGCGCCTCCCATCGGGAACCCGCCGGACTCGGTGATCACGTAGTCGGCAGCGATGTCGTCGGCGGCATGCTGGCATAGCCACTTGGCCCCGAAGTTGCTCAGGCCCTCTTCGTCGGCCACCGCGATGTAGGTGAGGTCGCCCGCGGGCCGAAAGCCGCTGAGCGCGAGGTGGCGCATCGAGGTGGCCATGGTGGCGGTGAGGTTGAGCATGTCGATGGCACCGCGCCCCCACACCATGCCGTCGATGAGCTCGCCGCCGAACGGGTCGTGGCGCCAGTCGGCGCCGTTGGCGGGCACCACGTCGGTGTGGCCGAGGAGGGTGAGCGATGGCGCGGACGGATCGGAACCGTGGACCTTTGCCACCAGCGACACCCGGCCCGACACCGGTTCGTAGGTCTCCATGTCCACGCCCGAACCTTCGAGGTAGCCCTGGAGCAGTTCGGCGCTGCGCTGCTCGTGGCCCGAGGACGGGGTGCCGTCGTTGACGCATTTGTTGCGGATCAGGTGCTGCAGGAGGTCGGTTGCTTCACTGGCCGTGCTGGTCTCTGAGGTCACCCGCCCATCCTAGATACGCACGGTGTGCCGAGGCCGGCCGATGAACGGGCCGGTGAGCATGGCCGGAGCCCGCCCGGGCAGATGGTTGACTGTGGTTCTCTATGGAACAGGACCTACCAGCACGCCGACGAATCGTGGTCGACGGTTCCAACATCGCCACCGAGGGCCGAACCCTCCCCAGCCTCGCCCAGCTCGACGAGGCCATCCGGACGTTTCTCGAGGAGTATCGGGGATTCACCACCTCGGACGTGACGGTGGTGGTGGACGCCTCCTTCGGGCACCGGATCGACCCCTCGGAGCAGATCGCCTTCGAACAGGCGATCGAGCATGGCGAGATGATCACCCCTCCCGCCGGTGCCGTCGGTCGGGGTGACGGGTTCATCCTGCGCATCGCGGAGAAGTCGGGCGCCCTGGTGCTGTCCAACGACTCCTTTCAGGAGTTCCATGCCGAACGGCCCTGGCTCTTCGAACCCGGTCGGTTGATCGGTGGCAAGCCGGTGCCCGGCGTGGGATGGATCTTCACCCCGCGGACTCCGGTACGAGGAGCGAAGAGCCGCTCGGTCACTGCCAAGTCGAAACGGGACGCCAAGTCGGCCGACGACTCGGAAGTGGAGGCGGAGCAGACCAAGCCCACCAGGGCCACGAGAGCAACCAAGGCCACCAAAGCGACCAAAGCGACCAAGGCGGCCGCAACAACCAAAGCCACCAAGAAAGCCGCAGCAACCAAAGCCACCAAGTCGACCAAGGCGGCCGCAACAACCAAAGCCGCCAAGAAAACCGCAGCAACCAAAGCCACCAAGGCAACCGAGGCCACCAAAGCCTCCAAGGCGACCAAGACCACCAAGTCGACCAAGGCGGCCGCAGCCAAAAGGGCAAGCGCGCCCTCCCCGGCCGGTGATCGCGGGCCGGCGCCGAAACGGGCGGCGAAGATCGCTTCGACCCGAAGTGGCGATGGCGGCGATGCGCGATCGGGCCCTGCCCCCGAGGCCCTCAACGATCCGATGACCTTCTTGACCTTCGTCGCGGACCACGCGGTGGGGAGTACATTCGAGGGCACGGTCGTCTCGTTCACCTCCCACGGTGCCCACATCGAGGTGGGAAGCATGCTCTGCCATGTGCCACTGCGAGGCCTGGCGAATCCGGCTCCCCAGAAGGCGCGGCAAGTGCTGACCAAGGGGGAGACCCGCCGTTTCGTACTCGTCTCGCTGGACGCGGCACGCCGGCGGGCGGAGCTTGCCGTGCCGGGTGTCGGGGGGTAGCAGGCCCGAGTCGTCGCACCCGGCCTCGTGCGGGTCCCTCCTCCGGTCATCGGCCCGGTAGCCTCGGCAACTGTGCGAGCCGACGACTACCTGCCCCATCGGGACCCGTTCCTCTTCATCACCGAACTGCGGTCGGTCGAGCCCGGCCAGTCGGCGACGGGAGCCTGGCGGCTGACCGGCGACGAGGCGTTCTTCGCCGGCCACTTTCCGGGACGTCCGACCCTGCCCGGCGTCCTGATGGTCGAATCACTGGCCCAGCTGGGGGGAGTGGCGGTGCTGGCCGACCCGAAGTTCGCCGGAAAGCTCCCTCTGTTCGGTGGTATCGAGCGGGCCAGGTTCCGCCGCCAGGTCGTGCCCGGCGACCTGCTCGAGCTCGAGGTCACCCTTGGCCGGATGTCGGCGCGGGCCGGCAAGGGCAAGGGGCGGGCGACGGTCGGCGGGGAGCTGGCCTGCGAGGCCGAGCTCCTCTTCGTGCTGGTCGATTCGGACCCTGTCGATCCGGGCTGACGGACGCCTGGTCACGTGCGCATCGCCACTTGGAACGTCAACTCCCTCACCGCGCGGCTCCCGAGGGTCGAGGAGTGGATCGGGTACGCCCACCCCGATGTTCTGTGCTTGCAGGAGACCAAGCAGGCCGACGCCGCGTTCCCCCATGACGCGTTCTCTGCCCTCGGCTACGAGACGGCGCACCATGGTGACGGTCGGTGGAACGGAGTCGCCATCGCCAGTCGGGTGGGGCTGGCCGAGGTCTCGACCGGCTTGGGGTCGCCAGACGACGCCCAGGGGACCCGGCTGATCGCGGCCGACTGCGGTGGGGTTCGGGTGATGTCGGTCTACGTCCCCAACGGTCGTTCCCTCGACAGCGAGTACTACCCGGCCAAGCTGGCCTGGCTGGCCAGGCTGCGGGAGCTGTTGGAGGAGACCACCTCTCCCGACCGGCCGGTTGCGGTGTGCGGCGACTTCAACGTGGCGCCGGAGGACCGTGACGTGTGGGACCCGTCCCAGTTCGAGGGCATGACACACGTCAGTCGGCCCGAACGTGACGCCCTTGCCGCCGTCGAGTCGTGGGGTCTGGTGGACGTGTTCCGCCGCCTCTACCCCGACGAAGACCTCTTCAGCTGGTGGGACTACCGCGGCGGGTCGTTCCACCGGCACCGGGGGATGCGCATCGATCTCATTCTGGTCACCGAGGTTCTGGCCGCACGCACCACCTACGGGTTGATCGACAGGTCCGCCCGCAAGGGTGAGAAGCCGTCGGACCACACACCGGTGTTCATCGACACCTCGGTCGGGTAGCCGCTCGGGAGGGAGCCACGCGCGCTCAGCGCATCCCGCCGACCGCCATTCTCTCAGCGACCGAGGCCGGCTCTGATCTCCGCGATCCGGCGGCCGGCGTCCCTCGGAGTGATCCGCCCCGTCCCCGTCCGCGACACCCGGGCCACCGAGGCCAGCCACGGCGAGGGCTGTCGCTCCATCTTCCGGCCGTTCCCCATCGTCCGCGAGCGCGCCCACGAGCAGTGCAGGTCACGGGACGCCCGGGTGAGCGCCACGTAGAGCAGACGGCGCTCCTCGTCACGTGCCTCGGCCGATGCCGCGTAGATGATGGGCACGAAGCCGTCCTCGATGCCCACCACGCTCACCGAGGTCCACTCGAGCCCCTTGGCCCGATGGAAGGTGGCCAGCTCGACAGCGTCGTCGGCCGATCGGTCGGGTCCACTGCTGCCCGAGGTCGTGCGACCCCGCACCTCGGAAGTGCCACGTTCCCCCGACGGGGACTCGGGGCCCGGGGCGATCCGGCAGGGGATGCCCTCCCGAGTGAGCGCCTGGCGCATCACGGAGAGCTGGTCGTGGGTGCGGGCCAGCACGGCCTGGTCCGACCAGAGCATGCCGTCTGCCGATCGGTCGAGCAGCAAGGCGGCCACCCCTTCGGCCTCCGCCGCTCCGTCGTCGTAGGCGGTGACCACCGGCATCGGCCCATCGGCCGCCGCCGAACGGGGCGGAACTGCCGCGGCACTCCCCAGGGCCGCCGAGGCGGCCGCCACCACCTGGGGGGTCGAGCGGTGGTTGTCATCGAGGCGGACCACCTGCATGCCTGCCACCAGGTCCGGGAGTCGGTCGAGCAGCGCCGGGTCGGCGCCGTTCCATCCGTAGATGGCCTGGTTGGGATCGCCGACCGCGCAGAGGTCGGTCCGGCCGCCCATCAACGTCTCGATCAAACGGAACTGGGCCGGGTTGACGTCTTGGAACTCGTCCACCGAAAGGTGCCGGTAGCGCCACCGCATGCGCTCTGCGAAGCCGGCGTCGCCGTGGAGCAGGTCGGCCGCTTGGATCAGTACGTCGTCCAAGTCGAGCGATCGGCGACGGTGGAGGGAGAGCTGGTAGGCGTCGAAGACCTCCACGATCCGATCGACGGGCAACACCGCCGTCCGACCGGCGCCGGTCGCCGCGTCCGCGTACGTCCCGGGGCCCAGGCAACGGGCCTTGGCCCACCCGATCTCGAGGTCGACCGCCGAAGCGGCCGCCGGATCACCGACGATGGAGTGGATCGTCCGGTAGCGGTGCTCGGCGACCACCGGCGGCGCCTGTCCCGAGTCGTAGGCGTGACGTCGCAGCAGGCTCAGCGCCAGCTGGTGGAGGGTTCCCGCCCGGACACCCGGGCCCGGGACGCCACCGCCGGAGGCCGGGGTGGAGACGGGAACGCCGTAGAGGCGGAGCCGGCCGCGCAGTTCGTGGGCGGCCTTGCGGGTGAAGGTGCAGACCACCGTGTGGTCCGCGTCCGCCGAGCCGTCCTTGATCCGGCGGGCCACCCGAAGGGTGAGGACCCGCGTCTTGCCCGAGCCGGCGCCGGCCACGATGCACAGGGACTCCGATGGCGAGTCGACCGCTCGGCGCTGCGACTCGGTGAGGGCCGCCTTGGCCTGCTCGAACGGGCCACCGCCGGGCCGGGCTGGCCGCGTCGGTCCGGCAGCCATCGGTTGGAGAGGTTCCACGGATGCCGAGGCTACCGGTGGGGTGTGCCGGCGGTGCGAGGTCGACCCGAGAGGTCACGGGAGTCCTCGGTGAACCGGCAGAGGGACGGCACCCAGGCCGCCCCTCTGCCATTGAGCAGGGTCAGAAGAAACCGAGCTTCTGGTCGCTGTAGCTGACCAGCAGGTTCTTGGTCTGCTGGTAATGGTCGAGCATCATCAGGTGCGTCTCGCGTCCGATGCCCGAGCCCTTATACCCGCCGAAGGCTGCGTGGGCGGGGTAGGCGTGGTAGCAGTTGGTGGGCTTCCTCCGGTTTGACGGACATCCACCATCAGTGGCACAGCCCCGGAAAGGATGTTCAAAATGGAGACCATGGAACGGAAGAAGCCCCGTCCTCGTCGGTCGTTCACCCCGGAGTTCAAGGCTGAGATCGTCGAGCGCTGTAAGCGCGGCGATCGCAGCATCGGCCAAGTGGCCAAGGACTTCGACCTCGGTGAGACGGCAGTGCGGGCGTGGGTGATCCAGGCCGAGACCGATGCTGGTGACCGGCCCGGTCTGACGACCGAGGAGCGGACAGAGCTCACCCAGTTGCGTCGGGAGAACCGACGACTGCGTGAGGACAACGAGACGCTCAAGCGA